>JBAXXO010000004.1:0-30253 GCA_037127855.1 Alphaproteobacteria bacterium | reverse complement strand
CTAAAACCAGTCTGAACAGTGGCGGCTCTCGCCATGCAATTGATCATCCGGCGCCGTCGCCGTCAATCCTTCGCGGTCCAGTCGCTGCGCTTTGGCGTCCTGCCGGGCCCTGTCGCCCGATCATCCCTGCGCAGGCCGCGCGACACCGTGCCAAAGGTGCAAGGGGCCGAGGCGTGGCGATTTCTTGGTCTGGTGGCGGTCCATCCGGGTCAGCACCCCCCGCAAGAAGCTGACCGCCTCGACCACATGCGGGCCTTTGTTCAGCATGACGCATTCGGCGCGCTGGCTCATCGCCGCGTCGGTCACCTCTGCGCGCGAGGCTTGACCGTCGCGCACCATCCCCTCCAGCACTTGGGTGGCCCAGATCACCGGGACCTGTGCCGCCTCACACAGCCACAGGATTTCCTCTTGGATTTCGGACAGGCGGTCAAAGCCGATTTCCACCGCCAGATCACCGCGCGCGATCATGACGCCAACGGGCAGAGTACCGCCTGCCGCAATGATCAGGTCCGGCAGGTTGCCCAGACCCAAGGGCGTCTCGATCTTCAGCACAATCGCCGGCATGACGGCCTTATGTGTCAGTCGTTCCCGCATTGCCGCGATCAGCGCTTTCACGTCGTCGACCGTTTGCACGAAAGAGAATGACACGACATCAGCATGGTCCACCACGAAATCCAGCGCCGCAAGATCATCTGCCGTCAGCGCTTCGACGCGCAGGTTCGATCCTGGCAGGTTCACTCCCTTTTCTTCCTTGATCTTGCCGCCATTCTGGGGCGCCCGCGTCACTTCCAACTCGGCGCAGCCATCCTTGATCGACAGAACCTTCGCCCAGATCTTGCCATCGTCGATCGAAACCTCTGCTCCCGGCACCAAAGCGTCTGCAAGTGCTGCGTGGCTGAGAACCGCCGTGAACAGACCTTTTGGCGCATGTTTCAAGTCGTGGACCAGGGCGAACCGGTCACCCGGAAAGAAGGCGCGCTTTGAACCGCCGTTCTTCTTGCCGGGCTCGATCCCTGTCACGCGAAACTTGGGCCCGCCCAAATCCATCGAAATCGGAATGCGGCGCCCTGAGGCAGTCTCCAGATCGCGGATTGCGGCGATCATTGCCCCCCAGACTTCGGGGCTGTCATGCGCGCAGTTGATCCGCACGCAATCCATCCCCGCCCTGACCAGGTCGCCGATCAGGGCACCGCCGTCGGTGCCCGCCTCGGTCGGCAAGGTCACCATGACACGCGTGCGCGGATCATCCGCCTCCTGATCCCCAAACAACGCATCGCGACGGGCCTTCAGCACCATGTCGCCCGCATCAAAGGCAGCACGGGGTGGATAGGCCCGCATGTGTTGCCCCGCGATGCACGACAGCGACGCCAGAACGGCCTGGATCGACACATCGACATGGCCGTCAAGGCGCCCCAAAGTCGACAGTCCAAGCGCTGACAAAGGTGCCTGCAAGTCTGACAGGTCCGTGTGGCGCAACACCATCCACTTGGCCATGTTGGTCGCCGAGGGAATGAATTCGGGACGATGAATAGTCTTCGTCCAACCTTCCATGATGGCGGCCGATTCAGCGGCAATCTTGTCTTGCAGTGCCGAAATCTGTGGCAATAGCAGCAAGGCAAGATCCCGAGCTTCGGTGAATTCGGCGTCCATCTGTGTCATCCTTCTGCGAGATTGCCGTCTTCTAGGTCCGATGCGACCAAGCGGGCTTGATGCAGATCAAGAACGTTGGAAATGTCATGATAACTTCACAAAGCGCCACCGCGCCCAGCATCGTCCGGGTCGAACGCCGCGATGTGCTGCCTCTTGATCCACACCATGGAACATCGACCACACGTGCACATCGACCACACGGAACCCGACACCGTGGCCCATTCATTTTGGCGCAAACAGACTCAAAAGACCCAACCATGGGCGACCAAATTAAGGCTGTGCGGTCAGTTCAGCACCACGACCTTTGTCAAATGGCGCGGGCTTGTCGTATCTATGCCCTTTTGCGCCGCCACCATCTCACCCAGTATCTGCAAGGCTGGCAGCGTGGCCAATCCGGCACCGGGCAATTGCAGGTCACCCGGCCCACCGAACCCGATGACGCGCGCCCCTTTGGCCTGGACTTCTGCAACCAGTTTCGCCTCTTCCGCCGCGGTTTCGGCAGAATACAGCATCACAACGACGGATTGATGATCGATCAGGGATATCGGGCCGTGGCGGTATTCCATCGGGTGAAATGCCTGACTGTAGGTGATGCTCATCTCTTGCAGTTTAAGGCTGCCTTCGGTCGCAAGCCCATATTGCGCACCGGCACCCAGATAAACAAAGTGGTGCCTGCCCCGGATCAGCCGTTCCGCCCCGGCAACCATGTCTGCCATCGCCTGACGCGCCGTCGCAATGACCGCGCCAGACACCTCGATACCGACCAGACGCAAACCCGCCAACAGCATCACGCTTGCGCTGACCGACATCACGATGCCTTCGCGCGGGTCCGTTGGCACATACAGGCCCTGCCCTGCCGCCTGAAGGATCTCGGCCCGCTCGGCGCAAGACACCGCAAAACATGGCCAGCCTCGGGCCCGGCTCGCCGTCATGGCCTGCACTGTTTCCGTGGTGGTGCCCGACCGCGACAAGCCCAGCACCAGAATATCCCGACAATCGGCCAGATAGCTTTCGGGCCGCCTTGCCCATTCTGCACCGGGCACGGCAATGGCCCGCTGACCCTGCGCGTTAAAGGCGCAGGCCAGCGACTGGGCCAGATTATAGGATGTGCCGCAACCCGTCACCACGATCGTGCCGGCCGCAAGCTGCGGCACATCCTGACGCAGGGCCATTTGCCAGAATGGAAATTGATCGCGAATGACAGTTTCGGTGATCGAGTGCATTTTTGCTTCCTGTGTTTCAGACCTGTGATCCATCCGCCAATGAGCCGGCAAGGGTTGCGATAAAGGTTTCGTCCACCACCCATCCGGCACGCCTTGCCGCAGCAATGACCGCCCCACCGACAGGGGGCAGGCGCGGCGGCGTGGGCGGCGAACCCATGCCGGTCGTCACTGCGCCGCGCAGAGCGTCACTGGCAAAGACGCCACCGGCAAAGCTCCATCGATGGCCGCGCGGCAAATCTGCGCGCCGGGCGGCGCTGCGGCCCATCTCGACCAGATGCGCCGCCGCCTGTCTGACGATCTCGGCCGCATCTTGATTCTGCTCGGCCAAAGCCACCACATCGCGCGCCAAGGCGGCGACAGCGGCCCTCGGCTGGGTTTGCCCATAGGTCCATGCGATCAATTCCGCGCCGATGATGCCGATTGCATCCAGCATCCCGGCCGCAAAAGCCTCGGCATCCTGCCGGCCATCCAGATGACGGCTGACAAGCGCCAAGGCCGCGCGTCCGATCCAATACGCCGACCCCTCGTCGCCAAACACATCGCCCCAGCCGCCACAGCGCACAACGCCCGCAGGCCCGCGGGCCCATGCCATCGACCCCGTCCCCGACAGCACCAACACGCCGTCAGCCCCACCCAAGGCGCCCTCATAGGCGACGGCCACATCATTCACCACTTCCGCACCCAGACCCAGAACCGCTTGCGCGATAGCGGTCTGACGCGCTGAAATCGCCGGAATCTCGCTGAAATAGGCCAACCCCAAGACCGCGGCCTGCATTGGCGCGCAGGGCTGCAGCAGGGTGATCAGGTCTTGCTCCCAATCCTTGCCGGCCGTCGGGTCAAGACCGGGCCCCTGTCGAAACTCGGTCACCTGGCCCGTGGGCAAAGCCACAGCCAGCAAAGTCTTGGTGCCACCGGAATCCAGACCAAGCACCCTCATCCCGCAACCTTCAGATGACAGCCCCAATCGGCCAGACGCTGTCGCCACGTCTGCGGCAATCGTTGGTCACTGATCAGCCACATACCAGCCCTCAACGCCCCCACGCGAAAGGTCAGACGCTGGTCGAACTTGTCGGCATCGCTCAGCACCACCACCTGCCCGGCCCGTGTCAGCATCCGTCCGTTCAAACGCGCCTCCTGATCATCCGCGCTGGAGATTTCGCCGGTCTCGGCAATTGCCCCGACCCCCAGAAACACCTGATCGAACCACAACCGATCCAAAGCCTCTTCGGCCAGCGTTCCCACGACCGATGCATTTTGTGGCCGCAGCACGCCCCCCAGCAGGGTCAGGGTCACCTCGGCGACCGGCATCAAGATCTGCGCCACCGCCAGGCAGTTGGTAAAGACGCGCAGCCGCACCGGGTTCAGCCGCAATCGCCGCGCCAATTGCAACACGGTGGTGCCTGCATCCAAAAACACTGCGGTATCAGGCCGCACCATATGATAGGCCGCATCGCCAATGGCGCGCTTGGCCGCAATATTGATCTGCTCGCGGACATCAAAGGCCACTTCCACCCCGGCGCGTCCGGCAATGCGTGCCCCGCCATGACTGCGCGTGACGATGCCGGACGCCTCCAACGCCAGCAAGTCGCGTCGGATCGTGGGTTGCGATACGCCAACCGCGCCGGCAATGTCACCGACCGAAGCAAAGCCTCTGTTGTATAACAGGGTACGAATGGCGCTGATACGGTCGATTTTCATGGCCTGCCTGATCTTGCCTGCCATGTCTTCCCAAATACCATCATTGTCAATCACCACTGTGATCGATTATGATCGAAACAAAGCTGAATGTGAGCCGCTCTGATCAATAGGACCTGTCCGATGTCAAAACTGCTGATGGATTTTGCCCCCAGGCGCCGTGCAGGCACAGTGCTGGGTATCACATCGGTCTGTTCGGCCCATCCTGTGGTGATCGGCGCGGCGCTGGCTTTGGGACATCAACAGGGCAAACCGGTCCTGATTGAGGCGACCTGCAATCAAGTCAATCAGGACGGCGGTTACACCAGCATGACCCCCGTTGAATTTCGCCGCTTTGTCGCGCGGATTGCGGCGGACGAAGGGTTTGATCCGGCGCGCCTTATCCTGGGTGGTGACCATCTGGGCCCCAACCCCTGGAAAGACCAGCCCGCAGCCGTTGCGATGCAACAGGCCTGCGTGATGATCGCAGACTATGCCGCGGCCGGTTTTGGCAAACTGCATCTCGATTGCTCGATGCCCTGCGCCGATGATCCCATAGTGCTGCCAGACGCCGAAATCGCGGCCCGCGCCGCATGTCTGGCCGCAGTGGCCGAGATGCACGCCATTGATCCGCCAGTCTATGTGATCGGCACCGAGGTTCCGATCCCCGGCGGGGCGATGGAACAGGTCGAACATCTGGCAGTCACGTCACCCGCTGCCGCGCGTAGCACCGTCGAATTGCACCGGCAGGCCTTTCGCACAGCAGGGGTGCCAGACGCATTTGACCGCGTTGTCGGCCTTGTCGTGCAGCCCGGCGTGGAATTCGGCAATGAAAACGTGATGCCCTATGCGCCCGCTGCGGCCCGTGACTTGTCCGCCGCCTTGCCAGACTTGCCGCTGATTTTCGAAGCACATTCAACCGATTACCAAACCGAAGACGCCCTTAAGGCCATGGTTTGCGACGGCTTCGCCATTCTAAAGGTCGGACCGGGCCTGACATTTGCCCTGCGCGAGGCGTTGTACGGGCTCGACCATATCGCCGCAGTCCTGTTCCCAGGTCACACGGCTTTGCACGACGTGATGGAGCAGGTCATGCGTGCCAAGCCGCTGCATTGGGCAAAATACTATGCCGGCAGCGCCGAACATCAGCACTTGCAGCGGCATTTCAGCTATTCTGATCGAATACGGTATTATTGGACCGACCCGGCGGCAAAGGCGGCCGTCGCGGATCTGACGACCCGGTTGGATGACCGCGACATCCCGGAACCGCTGATTTCGCAATATCTGGCCGGGTCCTATGCCGATGTCATGGCCAAACGCATCGCCCCTCGCGCCACGGCCTTGATCCGGGCCGCGGTGACACGCGTGCTGGCCAGCTACAGTCGTGCCGCAGGTCCGGCATCCTGACCCTTTCCTTCCTGCGTCTTTTTGGCTAGGACTTGGGCATGAGCACGATCCTGGACCGCATCAAGACCTACAAGCTGGACGAGGTTGCCGCTCGCAAGGCTGCCACACCGCTCGCGGTCGTCGAAGACGCAGCCCGAGGGGCACCCCATCCGCGCGGCTTTGCCAAAGCCTTGTCCGATTCGGCCATGAAAGGCTACGGCCTGATCGCCGAGATCAAGAAAGCCAGCCCTTCGCGCGGGCTGATCCGTGCCGACTTTGATCCGCCCGAACTGGCCCGCGCCTATGAGGCGGGCGGCGCGACCTGTCTGTCCGTCTTGACCGACGGGCCGTCGTTTCAGGGTGCGGATGGCTTTCTGACGCTGGCCCATCAGGCCACCAAATTGCCCTGCCTGCGCAAAGATTTCCTCTATGACACCTATCAGGTCGCCGAAGCCCGCAGTTTGCATGCCGATTGCATCCTGATCATCATGGCAACCGTCAGTGACGCCCAAGCGGCCGAACTCGAGGCGGCGGCGACGCATTGGGGTATGGATGTGCTGGTCGAGGTCCATGACCGTGCCGAACTCGACCGTGCCAATCAGTTGAAATCGCAAATGATCGGCATCAACAACCGCAATCTGAACTCTTTCGAGGTGACGCTGGACACGACACGGCAACTGGCACGCCATGTCAGTGAAGATCGGCTGATCATCTCGGAATCCGGCCTGTACACGCCGGACGACCTTGCCGACATGGCCCGCTACGGCGCCCGCTGCTTCCTGATCGGCGAAAGCCTTATGCGACAGGCCGATGTTTCGGCAGCCACCCGGACAATCCTTGCCAAACCCCTGACCGCGCAGGGCGGCACATGACCCTCACGCATTTCGATGATCAGGGTCATGCCCATATGGTTGACATCTCGGCCAAACCGGTCACGCAGCGCATGGCCATCGCCGAAGGCTATGTGCAGATGACCGCCGAAACCCTGGCTCTGATCACCGAAGGCAGGGCAAAGAAGGGCGATGTTCTGGGCGTGGCGCGTCTGGCCGGGATCATGGCCGCCAAACGCACCGCCGACCTGATCCCTTTGTGCCATCCCCTGCCCTTGACGCGGGTTGCACTGGACCTTGTTGCCGATGCCAGCCTGCCGGGTGTGCGCGTGACCGCGACCGTCAAAACCGCCGGTGTGACCGGGGTCGAGATGGAAGCACTGACCGCCGTTTCCGTGGCGTGCCTGACGATCTATGACATGCTGAAGGCGGCGCAAAAAAGCATGGCCATTGGCGGCATCAGGCTTTTGCTGAAAGATGGCGGAAAATCAGGACTTTACGAGGCGAAGTGATGCTGACGGTTGAAGAAGCGCTGCGCCATTGCCTTGCTCTTGCAGCGCCCTTGCCTTGCGAAATCGTTGCCCTGCGTCACGCCAATGGCCGCATCATGCCGATGGCGGCCTTGGCCACCCGCGACCAACCGCCCTTCCCGGCCTCTGCCATGGATGGCTATGCCGTGGCAGGCGACCCCACTGCCGGAACCCGTTTCGCCCTTATCGGCGAGGCGGGTGCCGGGCACGCCTTCGATGGCGCGGTTCTTGGCGGGCAGGCGGTCCGCATCTTCACCGGTGCCCCGGTGCCCATGGGGGCCACCCGCGTCATCCTGCAAGAAGATGTCACCCGTGACGGGCTTGCGGTGACGGTCAAGCCCGGTGCCGATGCCGCGACGCATGTAAGGCCGGCTGGTCAGGATTTCCGGGCCGGCGACCTGTTGTCACCGCGTCGCCTGGGGCCCAACGATCTGGCCCTGTTGGCCGCCATGAACATCCCGAACGTCACGGTCACCCGCCGTCCGGCAGTGGCGCTGATTGCCACCGGTGATGAATTGGTCATGCCCGGGGAACCCCCGGCCCCATCGCAGATCATCGCCTCCAACACCTTTGCGCTTGCCGCGTTGATCGAACGCGAGGGCGGCATTGCGCGCATCCTTCCCATTGCCCGCGACACGCCGGCCGCTTTGCGCCATGTCCTGACCTTGGCTTTGGATGCCGACCTGGTCATCACCATCGGGGGGGCGTCCGTCGGCGACCATGATCTGGTTGCATCCGTCACTGCCGCAATGGGCGTCGAGCGTGCCTTCTGGCGCATCGCGATGCGCCCCGGAAAACCCTTGATGGCGGGACGCCTGCAGGGCAAACCTATCCTCGGGCTGCCCGGAAACCCGGTTTCCGCCATTGTCTGCTGTCATTTGTTCGTCTTGCCCATGATACGCGCCTTGCAGGCCGATCCCAACCCCGAACCCCAACCGCGCCGCGCCCGCTTGGCCAGCGCCGTCGATGCCAACGGCCCCCGCGCCCATTACATGCGCGCCCGATTGACACAGACCGACGATGGCCCGGTCATAGCCCCGTTCGACCGTCAGGACTCGGCCTTGCTGACCATATTGTCTCAGGCCAATGCCCTGTTGATCCGTCCCATCGACGACATGCATCGAACCGTGGGCGATGCAGTCAGTTACCTCGCCATATAACAAAGCCCTGTAACAAAAGCGCTTGACACAAACCAAGAACACGGCCAGAACATTGTGTTAACACATGACCGTGGGGGTTGAGTGGTCGTTACGGAAGGTGACAGTATGCTGACGCGCAAACAGTTGGAACTGCTGGACTTCATCCGGCAACGCATCGACGCTGACGGTGTTCCGCCTTCGTTTGACGAGATGAAGGATGCGCTTGATCTGAAATCAAAGTCCGGCATCCACCGTCTTATCACCGCCTTGGAAGAGCGGGGCTATATCCGCCGCCTTGCCCACCGCGCCCGGGCACTGGAAATCGTGAAACTGCCCGAGGCGATGGACAAGCCCGGTTTCCAACTGAAGATCATCACAGGTGACAAGCCGGACGCGGTGCCCAAGCGGCCCTCAGCCGCGCTTGAGGTCACAGCGGTCGATGCCATGGACATCCCGATGATGGGCCGGATTGCCGCCGGTGTGCCGATCGAGGCGATTGCCCAAGTGTCACATCACGTCGCCGTTCCAGGCACGTTGCTCTCGGGCCGCGGTGTGCATTACGCCCTCGAAGTCAAAGGCGACAGCATGATCGACGTTGGGATCAATGATGGCGACATCGTGGTGATCCGTGAACAGCAGACGGCAGACAATGGCGATATCGTCGTGGCCTTGGTCGAGGACTCCGAGGCGACGTTGAAGCGGTTTCGCCGTCGTGGCGGCATGATCGCGCTTGAGGCCGCAAACCCCGCTTACGAAACCCGCGTCTTTCCTGACCACATGGTCAAGGTTCAGGGCAAACTGGTCGGCCTGATCCGCAGCTATTGATTGTCAGCCCGTCGCACCGCGTCCTTATGGATCAAGATCGAGCTGCCAACCGGCCTGTCACTCAACCAGATCCTTGCGGCAGACCGCACAGGAACCAACCTCAGCGCGTCACCCTCTGGTTGCAGTTGCAATGCACCCGTCTGGTCCAGCAGAACCCGGTCGATCACGAAACATCCCGGCCCTTGTGGTGGCGCGGGGCCGCTTGACGCCGGCAAGACCACGATGTCTGCCCTTGCGCAGGCTTCACCCAATTGGGCCCGCGCGGCCTTGCCGCTCAAGACTTCGCCCCGAAACGCGCTGATTTGAAAGGCCCGTGCCGATTTTGGTCCCGAAAACCCGGGCCGCAGGGCCGCTTGCTCTGGCAAGGCAAGATCACCGTCATCCGCCAGCCAGCTTTCCGCCGCAAATCCTGCGGCCTTTGGCGACGACAGCGCACGCCCCTGATCGCCCATCAACCCAGCCAGCACACCATCCGAACTGATCAACAGGGCCGGACGCTCGACCATAGCCCACAATCCCAATGCGACAATGACGGGCCCTATGCCCACCCACCGCGCGCGACCCGGCCACAAGACAACCCATAACGCACCGCAGGTCATCAGCGGCATCACCCACGGCCCCGGCGACGGGATCGGTGTCACCGCCCCGTCAAGCCCGGCGATCCAATGCGCCACCCACAAGATCCAGCCTGCGCACTGATCCATCACCCAAAGTGCTGGATAGGCCAGCCCAAAGGGTGCCATCAACGCCGCCACCACACCGGCCCCCATCAGCAGGCTCATGACCGGAACCGTCATCAGATTGGCCAACAACCCGTAATCGGTAAACCGGTTGAAAATCGCGGCCGCAAACGGCGCTGTCGCCACGCCCGCCAGCACAGATGTCGCCACCAGCATCGCAGGTCCCACACCCCATGCCGGCGCCCGTGCCCTCAACCATCCCTGCACCGGGGCAAAGCCCGCAATCAGCGCAACGGTCGCCGCAAAGGAAAGCTGAAATCCGGGCTCGGTCAAACCTTCGGGCTGCAACGCCAGCAGAATCACCGCCGACAGCGCCACCGACCGAAAGCTCAGCGCGCGCCGGTCCAGCAACACCGCCCCCAGCATCACCGACACCATCAGGAATGCCCGTGTCGTGGCGACATTTGCCCCCGACAGCATCAGGTAGAAAAATGCCACCGCCAGCGCAATCACCGCTGCCAGTTTCTTGCTGTTGATCCGCAACGCCAGCGGCGGGACCAAGGCAACCCCATACCGCACGACACCGAAGACAAAGGTCGTGATGAACGCCATGTTCATTCCCGAGATTGCCAGCAAATGGGCAAGCGACGACACCCGCAAATCTGACACCACCGCAGCCGAGATATTCGCCCTGTCGCCCGTCATGACCCCCGAGGCAAACGCCCCTGAATCGCCGGGCACCGCCGCCTGTATGCCGGCCGACAATCGGTTGCGCAGCCGGTTGATGACCTGCGCCCCATTGTCCGCCGGGCGCCACAGGACGACAGGCGCCCCGGTATAACCAACCGCGCCCAACTGGTTGAAATAGGCCATGCGGCGAAAGTCGAAGCCGCCCGGTTCCACGGGGCCTTCGGGTGCGGCAAGCCGCGCCGTCGTCATCACCACTTGCCCCGGCTCATGGGCGACACCCGACGTCGGCCCACGCAGCGACACCCGCACCTTGGCCGGCGTGTCGCTCTGGGGCAGATTGGCAAGCACCACCTGATCGAGGGTCAATCGCAGCGCATCCGATTGTGATCGGTCGATCTCGATGATCCGCCCTTGCACCGGCCCATAATAGGGCCGTTTCAGCATCGGCGCCTCAACCAAATGCGCACGCGCACCCGCGCACAGCACGCCCGTCAGACAACAGGCGACAGCCACCATCAAGGGCCGCAGAAGGTCAGGCGCAAAGCGCCAAAACCCTAATAGCGCCACCAAGGGGCCCGTCACGCCGGCATAAAACCAAAGGCCCGGCTCAAAGGGCAGCGCAAACCAGAATCCGATGCCAAAAGCCATAAAGACCGGAACAAATGGGAACAACATGCCTTGCGCGCCTTGCAGCGCGACCAGCGGTCGCATCGCCCATCCCGCCTCAACGGCCCCCACCTTGTCTTACCCTTCGCATTTGCCTAAAGCTGCCACGACCCTAGGGGCAATATGGTTTCCCAAAGGTTAATCCAAAGGTTAATCCAAAGGTTGATGTTGCAAAGGTTCCGCCCATGGCCGCCCAGATTGTCACCCGTTTTGCCCCCTCGCCCACTGGCTATCTGCATATCGGTGGCGCGCGCACGGCCCTGTTCAACTGGCTTTACGCCCGCGGACGTGGTGGCAAATTCCTGCTGCGGATCGAGGATACCGACCGGGATCGCTACACCCCCGCGGCAACCGATGCGATCTTGCGGGGCCTGACATGGCTGGGACTTGACTGGGACGGCGAGGTTGTCAGCCAGTTCGACCGCCGCGAGCGCCATGCTGCGGTGGCGGCGCAGATGCTGGCCCGCGGCACGGCCTACAAGTGCTTTTCCACCCAGCAGGAGATCGCGGTCTTTCGCGCCGAGGCCGAAGCGCGCGGATCCTATGCCGTGTTTCAAAGCCCATGGCGCGACGCCGCCGCCTCTACCCACCCTGACGCGCCCTACGTTGTCCGCATGCGCGCGCCGCGAACGGGTGAAACGGTGATCCAGGATCAGGTGCAGGGCACAGTGCGATTTGGCAACGACCAGTTGGATGATATGATTTGTTTACGTTCCGATGGTACGCCGACCTACATGCTGGCCGTGGTTGTCGACGACCACGACATGGCCGTGACACATGTCATTCGCGGGGATGATCACCTGAACAACGCGGCGCGCCAGACCATGATCTATGACGCCATGGGCTGGCCTGTACCGGTCTGGGCCCACATGCCGTTGATACATGGCCCCGATGGCAAGAAACTTTCCAAACGCCATGGCGCGGTCGGGCTCGAGGAATATCAGGCCATGGGCTATCCCGCCGCGGGCATGCGCAACTACCTGACTCGTCTGGGTTGGGCGCATCTTGATGCCGAGATCTTCACCTCGCAGGAAGCCATGCAAATGTTCGATCTGGATGGCATCGGTCGCGCCCCCGCCCGGTTGGATTTCAAGAAACTGGAAAACACCTGCGGTCATCACATGGCGATGGCCGATGATGCTGCACTGCTGCATGAACTTGCGCAATTCCTGCGCGCCACAGGCCAACCCGCTTTGACCGCGATCCAACAAGACAGGCTGGACCATGCCATTCCCTTCCTCAAGTCCAATGCAAAGACCTTTCCGCAGCTGCTTGAAAAAGCACGCTTTGCCCTGGAATGCCGCCCCATCACCCGCGACGATGCATCGCATGTCGCCCTTGATCCGGCATCCCGTAGCATCCTGAAATCATTGACGCTGCAACTGCAAAATGTTCAATGGTCGAAAGTTGAACTTGAGGCGATTCTCAATGCTGCTGCCGCAGAAGCGGGGATTGCCTTTGGCAAGTTGGCGCAACCTTTGCGTGCAGCCTTGGCCGGACGAACCGTCGCTCCCAGCGTCTATGACATGATGCTGGCAATCGGACGAGACGAAACAATAGCCCGGCTTGCTGACGCGTCCCAATAGGGCGTCAGGCCGGGCTTAGGACCATCCTGCATGGCAGGACCACACCGGGGATAGACAATGACCGCCGAGACCAGAACCGCCAAACTCAGCTTGAACAATCAGACTTATGACCTGCCGATCATGTCGCCCACCCTCGGGCCCGATGTGATCGATATCCGCAAACTTTATGCCGAGGGTGACGTGTTTACCTTTGACCCCGGCTTCACCTCGACCGCGTCCTGCGAAAGCGCCATCACCTATATCGACGGCGACAAGGGCGAATTGTTGCATCGTGGCTATCCCATCGAACAATTGGCGGCGCAGTCCTCGCATATCGAACTGTGTTTCCTGCTGCTGTACGGCGAATTGCCCTCGGCAGCCCAACTGGATGACTTCCGCCTGCGTGTCACACAGCACACCATGGTCCACGAACAGATGCATGCTTTCTTCCGCGGCTTTCGCCGTGATGCGCATCCGATGGCCACAATGGTGGGCGTGGTGGGCGCGATGTCGGCGTTCTACCATGATTCGCTCGACATCAACGATCCCTGGCAGCGCGAGGTCGCCTCGATCCGCATGATCGCCAAACTGCCCACCATTGCGGCCATGGCCTATAAATACTCGATCGGCCAGCCCTTCGTGTATCCCAAGAATTCACTCGACTATGCGTCGAACTTCCTGCGCATGTGCTTTTCAGTCCCGACCGAGGATTATGTGATGAACCCGGTCCTGTCCAAGGCGATGGACCGGATCATGATGCTGCATGCCGATCACGAACAGAACGCCTCGACCTCGACGGTCCGTCTGGCCGGGTCGTCAGGTGCCAACCCCTTCGCCTGTATCGCGGCCGGCATCGCCTGCCTTTGGGGCCCGGCCCATGGCGGTGCCAACCAGGCCGCACTCGAGCAACTGCGCGAAATCGGCACGGTGGACCGCATCCCGGAATTCATCGCCAAGTTCAAGGACAAGTCCTCGGGCGTAAGGCTGATGGGCTTTGGCCACCGCGTCTACAAGAACTTCGACCCGCGCGCGACCGTCTTGAAAGAGTCGGCGGATGAGGTGCTTGACCATCTGGGCATCCACAACAACCCAACCCTTCAGGTTGCCAAGGAACTGGAACGGATCGCGCTTCAGGACGACTATTTCATCTCGAAAAAGCTGTATCCCAATGTCGATTTCTATTCCGGCATCATCCTTGATGCGATGGGCTTCCCCACATCGATGTTCACGCCGATCTTTGCCATTTCGCGCACGGTCGGCTGGATTTCACAGTGGAAAGAGATGATCGCGGAAAAGAACCAGAAGATCGGTCGCCCCCGGCAATTGTATGTTGGCGCGGCCAAACGTGATTATGTGAATATCGCCAGTCGCTGATCCCCAAATCGGGGTCGGCCTGATGTGCCAGCGGCCACCACCCAATGCCATCAGATCCGCCTGCGCAAACATACCTGCCGGGCGGGTCTTTCAACCCGCAGCACCAGTTACCCAAGGAACAGAAGAACACCGCGTCCAATGCCATAAACACCGTCAATCCAACACAGGAGCATGACCATGGGCAACCTGACGACCCTGACCACAGGCGACGACACCTTGATGCAATCCGACATCACCGACAATTCAGGCTTGGTGATCCGCTCTTTGGCGGGCAATGACATCATCGTGTTGGATCGCACGGATGATCTTGGCGGCGGCAATGACGTCGATACAGCCTCAGGCAAGGATACCGTGATCAACCACAAGGAGTTTGGCAACCTGATCACGCTCGGCGCCGGGAATGACATCTATGTCGGCCTCGGCTTCGGCTCTTTCGGTAGCGATCCGGTAGACCGGGTCTTTGCAGGTGCCGGCAATGACACAGTTGCCGTGCAAACCTTTCACAGCCAGTATTTCGGTCAGGCGGGCAATGACATTTTTCATTCTGTCGGCTGGGCAAACACCTTCAATGGCGGCGCAGGCCGGGACACGATCAGCTATCTGCCACGCATAGACGACGGCACCGTCGGCGACACAGGCGTTGACGTTGATCTGCGGGCCGGCATTGCGCAGACCGGCGCGACACGGCAAGAGCGGTTGGTGTCGATCGAGAATGTCATCGGTTCCGACCGCTCGGATCGGCTTCTTGGCTCGGCCGGCGCAAATCAGATCACCGGCGGCAAGGGCTTTGACGTGCTGACCGGCCGTGCAGGGGCGGATGCGTTCGTTTACAACAATCCGACCGAGGCCCCCATCGATCAAAGCGCTGCAGATGTCATTACCGATTTCAACCGCGCACAGGGCGACCGGATCAACCTGAGCGGCATGGATGCCGATGTGAACCTGACAGGCAATCAGGCCTTCCGTTTCATCAACACCGGCTTTACGGGACATGCGGGCGAGTTGCGCTTTGAAGCCGGGTCCGTGATCGGCGACGTGACGGGTGACGGGGCCGGTGATTTCCGCATTATGGTCGGCACTGTCACCACGCTGCAAGCCATCGACTTCATCCTCTGAAAACCGGCGCCCCGACAGCGCGTTGCGTTCCATCAGGTTCCCCTGACCCGACGCAACGCGCATCGTTCCGGGTGGCCTGCCTGACTTTCACCTTTGCCTGTCTTTCACCTTTCTCGGACCAATCGCACAGCCGCCTTCTGCGATCTGAAATTTCATCCGCTGTTCATCATGGCGTCACGCAACCGTCAAAGATTCTTGCGATCAGTGCGTGCCATCCGGCCAAAAAGGACCCCCTCGCCATGATCAGCCGCCGCCATTTCATTGCCGCTACCGCCGCCACACCGCTGCTGCTGGGCACACGTGCCTTTGCGCAGGACAAAAAGACACTTCAGGTTTTCATCGACGGGGATACCAACATCTCCAACTGGTGGAACGACATCATCAAGCCGGCTTTCGAAGCTGCGCATCCGGGCTACACCTTCAACGTCACGGTCACGCGCGGCGTGGGCGATGGCAACGGCACGATTGCCCAGCGCGCTTTCGCTGCCCTGCAGTCCAAGACGGATCCGCAGGCTGACTATTTCGAAGAATTCGAAGCCGACAGCGTCCCGGGTTCGGTCGAGGCTGGCCTGTGGGTGACCTTCGACACCAAGAACGTCCCGAACCTGTCGATGATCAACCCCGCCGCCATCGAGTTGCCCTATCAACTGCCCTACCGTGGCAGTCAGGTGCTGATCGCCTATGACAGCGCCAAAATCCCGACACCGCCGAAAACCTTTGCCGACATCATGGCCTTTGCCAAGGCCAATCCCGGTCGCTTCACCTATGGCCGCCCCGACAAAGGTGGTTCTGGCTCGAATTTTGTGGTCCGCGCGATCCACGAGGCCAATGGCCGCGACCCGTCAGCCTTCACCAAGGAAAACTTCACCCAAGCCAAAGCCGACGAGATGCTGGGCAAGGCCTGGGTTCTGCTGCGCGAACTGCACCCCTTTACCTTTGGCGAGGGCACCTATCCTGCCGGCAATACCCCCGCCTTGCAGCTTCTGGCGCAAGGCGCGGTCGACATGATCCCGGCATGGTCGGATCAGGCGCTGCAGGCGATGAACCAGGGCGTGCTGCCCGAAACCGTCAAAGTGGCGCAGTTGCAGGATCTGGCGCTGTGCGGCGGCTTTGCCTACTCGGCCATCCCGACCAATGCCACCGATCTGGACGGCGCCCTGACGCTCGCCAACTTCATGCTCTCGCCCGAGATGCAGACAAGCTGCGTGCGCTCGATCGGCGGTTTCCCCGGCATTTCCTGGGACAACCTGCCACCCGAACTGAAGGCCGAATATCTTGATGTGATCCCCGTCTCCATCCCGACCTTCCCGTCGGGCGACTGGCAGACTGCCAAGAATGATGGCTGGTACAAGAACGTGGCGACCAACATCGTTCGCGACTGATGGCAATTGCCGACAACTTGGCACCCGTGACAAAGACCACGGGTGCCTACAAGGAAAAGGCTGCGGGGCTGGCATTGATTGCCGCCCCGATGGCTTTGCTGGTCGTGCTGGTCCTGTTGCCGACCGTCGCCATGGTCTGGGGCACCTTTCAGGTTCAGACCGACCTCGGCACCCGGCTTGGTATCGACCGCTATCTGGCCTTCTTTGCCGACGGCTATTCCATGGCCAATCTGCGCTACACCCTGATCCAGACGCTGGCAAGCTGCCTGACGGCGCTGAGCCTGTCCCTGGGCATCGCGCTCTATCTGCGCTTTTCGCAAGGCCGGATCGCCACCATGATCCACGCCTTGTCGCTGTTTCCGCTGTTCGTGCCCTCGGTCGTCATCTCTTATGCCTTGGTGCGGTTCATGGGCCCCAACGGCCTGCTGCAACTGCTGCTGGAACAGATCGGTTTCACCCATTACCGCACGCCCTATCTGACCCCCTTCGGCCCCTTCATCGCCTTTGTCTGGGAAAACCTGCCGCTGCCGGTTCTGGTGATATCCGCCGGTCTGGCACAGGTGTCGGACCATGCCATCGAGGCGGCCCGCGATCTGGGCGCACGCGCCCCTCGGATTCTGTTCGAGATTCTGTTGCCGCAATTGCGCCGGTCATTGCTGATCGCCTTCGCGCTCAGCTTTCTGGGCGTGGTCGGCAGCTTTACCGTCCCCTATCTGCTTGGCCCCCCAGCCCCCGAGATGCTGGGCGTGTTCATGCAACGCACCTTGAGCAACCTGCGCCGCCCCGAAGAGGCGCAAGTGCAAGCCGTGATCATGATCATTATGGCCTCGGTGGTCAGCGGCTTCTACATCTTCACCATGCTGCGGTCCGAACGGGGTTCGAAATGACCGCCTTGCGCAAACTGCCTTTGGGCGGCATCCTTTTGCTGTCGGTCATGGTGTTGCTGATGCTGGGTCCGATCCTGACGGTGATCGTCTGGGCCTTCGCCGAAAAATGGCGCTATCCGCATCTGTTGCCCACCGTCTGGGGGCTGAAATACTGGTACAGCATGCTGGGGCGCGCCACTGTTCTGCAACCGATCCTCACCTCGCTGGCCCTGACCACCATCGCCACGACATTGGCGGCCTTGATCTGCTGGCCCGCCGCCTATGCCTTTGCCCGGCTGCGCTTTCCAGGACGGCAAGTGTTCCTGTTTTCCTTTGTCGCCGCCCAAGCCGTGCCGAAATTCGCCCTCTTCGTCTCGATTGCGGTGACCTTTCTGAAACTGGACCTGATCGGCACTTTCTGGGGCGTGGTCGTGGTTCAGATGCTGGGGGCGGTGCTGGTGATGATCTGGATCCCAACCGCCGCCTTTCGCGCCATCCCCCCGGCGCTGGAAGAGGCGGGCTTCGACCTCGGCGCCTCACACCTGCGCGTGTTTTTGCTGATCACCCTGCCACAGGCCCTGCCGGCACTCGCGGCCAGCTATGTGCTGGCCTATGTCGGCATCCTGTTTGAGGTGGACAGTGCGCTGCTGATCGGCGCACCGCAAATCACCACGATGCCCCTGCTGTTGCTGACCTATGCGTCCCAGGTCATCGTCCAAGAGGCGGCGGTGCTGTGCGTGCTGATCTGGGTGCCCTGCTTTGCCGCCCTGATGCTGACCCGCAAGTTCATGAGCTCCAAGGGAATTGCACAAGGATTTGGTGCCTGATGCTGACCGTCACAGACCTGACCAAGACCTTCAGTCACACCAAGGCGGTCGCGTCTGCCACATTCAACGTGGGACTGGGCGAGTTGATTTGCCTGCTTGGCCCCTCGGGCTGCGGCAAGTCCACCTTGTTGCGGATGATCGCGGGCCTTACCCCGTCAGATGGCGGTCAGATCGCCATCGACGGCCAGGACATGACAGCTTGGGCCGCCAACCGCCGACCAACCGCGATGGTCTTTCAATCCCATGCGCTGTGGAATCACATGACCGTGGCGCAGAACGTGGCCTTCGGTCTGCGCGTTCAGGGCCTGCCAAAGGCCGTCATCACGGACAAGGTTGCGGCGGCCCTGTCACTGGTCGGCTTGGACGGTTTCGCCAAACGCCGCCCAACCGAACTGTCCGGCGGTCAGGCGCAGCGTGTCGCCCTTGCGCGCTGTCTGGTGGTTGCGCCCAAGGTTCTGCTGATGGACGAGCCGTTCTCGGCCCTCGACGCCCATCTGCGCGCCAATCTGCGCGAAGAGTTGAAGTCCCTGCAACGCCGCCTGAAACTGACCACAATCTTCGTCACCCATGATCAAGACGAGGCGATGGAACTTGCCGACCGGATTGTGGTGATGGATGCGGGCCGCATCGAACAGATCGGCCCGCCCGGCGAATTGTATCTCGACCCCAAAACCCTGACCGTTGCCCGCTTCATTGGTCAGATGAACGAGGCAACCGTTACCTTCCGAACCGGCCGCGCCGATTGGCTTGGTCAACAGGTCACCTTGCCCGCGGCGGATGGGCCTGTGACATTGCTCTGCCGCCCCGAAGACTTGCGGCCCGACCCAAGGGGCATTCCCGGTCGCATCACCCGCGTGATCGACCTTGGGCCGATGATGCGCGTGACCGTTGCGACCGATGCTGGTGCCACGCTGTCCTGGCTGTGCAACCGTGATGTGACCCCAAAATCCGGCGCGGCCATCCGGCTTTCGGCGACGCGGCTTTTGGCGTTTCAAGACCAGCGTCGCATCGGCGTGGCGCAACCCGTAAGCGAACTGCGACAGATGGAAGGCATGACCCAATGAACCAGCATTTCAGCGGCACCCTGACCCAGGCCGACCACAAGGGCCATGTGCCGGTCGCCTTCGACGTCCCCCCCGGCACAGCGCGGATCGAGCTTCGCTTCAGCGCCACCCCACAACGATCCGCCGGGCAGTTGTTTGACAACATGATTTCGCTCAGCCTCTTTGCCCCCGACGGTGGCCGTGGGCAGCGCCACAACAATCCGGTTTGGGATTTCTGGGTCGAGGCCGCACATGCGGCACCGGGTTATCTGCCCGGCCCGGTCTCGGCCGGCACCTGGACCGTGGTCATGGATGTGTTTCGCCTGATGGGCACGGAACCGGTCCACTGGACGCTGGATGTCACCTGTCGCGATGTGGCACCCCCTCGCCCCGCACCCGACCATCCGGGCCAGACCGCGCCCCGGGGTCCGGGTTGGTATCGCGGCGACCTGCATGCCCATACCTCGCATTCCGACGGCGAATGGGACATTCCCGATCTTGTCGGCTGGGCCCGCAGCCATGCGCTTGATTTCATGACGGTCAGCGACCACAACACAACCTCCAGCCATGCCGCCGCGATGGCATTGGCCGATGATGCGCTGTTGGTGATGGGTGGCACCGAGTTGACCACACATTACGGTCATGCGCTGTCCTTGGGTCGGCGCGCATGGCAGGAATGGCGCACCGGTCCCATCAGTGGCAAGACGATGCCGATGATCGCCGATGATGTCATCGCCAGCGGGGCGCTGTTCATCATTGCGCATCCGATGTCGCCGGGTGATCCGGACTGCACAGGCTGTCGTTGGGATTATGCCGACATGCGCCCCGGTCCGGCAGGCCTTGTCGAAATCTGGAATGGCGGCGTTTGGTCAGATTACAACGAGCAGGGCCTTGCCCTGTACCGATCCTGGCTTGCCGCCGGGCACAGGTTGGTGGCAACCGCAGGCACCGACATTCATGGCCCTTTCGACAGCGGGTCGGCAATCGGTTTCAACAATGTCCAGGCCGATGACCTGACCGAGGCTGCAATCTTGGCCGCCATAAAGGCGGGCCGCAACTTCCTGTCCAGTGGGCCGCGTCTTGTCCTGACGGGGGCCAGCGATGAGCCCATGGGCGGAACCGTCGCGGCCGGCTCGGCGGTATCTGCCGCGTGGCAGGCGCAGGACACGCACCTGATCCTGTCTTTTCATGGCACGTCGGGCCTGTTGGCCACCCAGGATGTCACCGCATATTCAAGCGGTCACATGGTGCTGCCAGCCGCACCAACGGGCTTTGTCATGGCCGAACTGCGCGATGCCAATGGCCATGTGCACGCCATCACCAACCCGATCTTTGTGGACTGATGCCCAGCATATCGTGCCTCAGGCTCTAAACCACGGGCCTGACGGTCACGACCAATGCCTCATGATCCGATGATGGCGACCCATCCTGCTGCAAGGCCGGGATGATGCGGGGGTTTGATGCGGTCACTCCGCGCGTAAAGAACCAGTCGATCTTGGCAGGTGGCCGCGCGCTGCCTGCCGGATAACGCGTGGTGGGCACATCCGCCACATTGCAGCCAGACCAATCATAGCCGAATTCTTGCGCCACCCCAAACAACGGCTCATGCTCAAACGGGCGCAACAGCCGCATGGGCTCGGCCATGATCCTTGCACGCCACAGATCGGGCGCGGCCCGACGCTCGGCATAGGCCACGGTCGAGGTGTTGAAATCACCACCCAAAACAACCGGCCCTCCCTGCGCCACCTCGTCGATCAACCGCAACATCCGCCGCATGTCGCCCGCCCGGGCCGCCGGGTCGTCATGACTTTCCAGATGCACATTCACCATGTAAACCTTCACCCCATCGACCTGAAACGCGCAGGCGATGGCGATCGTTCCGCCGATCCGGGGTTCCTGACGGTCCAGCCCGAACCAGTCACCGCGCCGGTCGATCCTGATCAGAAACGGTGACAGCAGCGCCGCGTCCGACAACACGGCAGCGCCGTGCAGACCCTCCTCGTTGATCTCCGCCGCATGTACCCGCTGCTCGTGCATATCCCCCCGGTCCAGCTCGACAAATTCCACGCCATAGGCATAGCCCATCTGCAGTTGCGCCGCGATCTGACCCACCCGGTCACTGTTTTGCGACCGTGCCATGCCCCGGTCAATCTCGCATAACAGACAGACGTCAGGCGCAAGCGCCGCAATCGACGCCGCAATCGCGCCCAGATGCCGCAGCCGTTCGGTGTTCCAGAACAACACCGTCGCACCACCCTGAAACCCGGTTCGCCGCGCCGTCGCACCGCCAATCTCGATCTGTTGCAGGCAAGGCAAGTTGTCCATCCAATGATCATGGCCAGCCTTGTCAAACTTGCCATCGCGCAATGCCGCGCGCTGTTCCAATGGCACGGGCGTCAACCGTCCAACGGTTGTCTTAACCGGGCTGTCCGTCCAATCCATCACATCACCACCGTCCGGGCATGCCACGCCGCCTCGGTCGCAACGGCTTCGTCCGTGGTGATCTGGTCGGGTGCCAGCGCCATCAGCTTGCCAAACGCCAACCACTCGGCATCGGAAAAGCCGGTGTCGGGCGCCGCCAGCGTAAAGGTCCAGGCGTCCACCTTGACCCCTTCGGCGTGGCAAAGCGCGACCAGATCGCAGCCCTGATCCTGCGCGCCAAGCACCAATTCCCACGCCAGATAGCAGGTGTCCGGCTGGGTCCCGTCGCGCAATTCCGCCGTAAGCGCGGCCTCGGCAGCCGCAACACCCTCGGCGGCAATCCGTTCGACCAGACGGTCCGTCGGATCGATCCCGCGCGGCACCTGCGGCAAACGCTCGGCCAAGGCACGGATCAACGCCGTCGCGCCGCCGGAAAAGATGATCTGGCCCGCGGTCTGCCCAAACAAATCCACCAGATGATCCACCCCGCGCCGACCGACCGCGGCCAGATCATCCTTCATGTCAAATTGCAAAAGTGCGTTTGGATGGGCACGGGTGATCATCCCTGCCAAGGTTTCCGACAGGATCAACGGCTGACCCGACTGCACATAGGTGATCAGACCCAACGCGGCGCCGGTCATGTCTGCAACCTTGCCCCGCCCCGTGGTTTCGCGGTCCAGCGTTGCATCATGCAACACGACAAAACCACCGTCGCCCCGCACATTCAGGTCCAACTCCATCGATGCGCCCAAGGCAAAGCCCGCGCGCATCACATCAGCCCCAAACTCCGGATCCGCCAGTGACCGACGCAAACGATGCCACTTCAACCGCGTGTCACGATCGTTGCCGACTATGCCCAATCCATCGCCGACCATGAGAACTCTCTTTGCTTGCTTTCCTCCCCAACAATGCCAGCCCGTTGTGACAGGCACACAAACAAATTCTTCCCTTGGTCGGAAAACCGCTGTCGCCTGCCCTGATGATGCATGACGAAAGGCCAAACACCGACCGCAGGCGACCCAAAGTCAGGGTTTGGGCCCCAAAATCGCGTCATAGGCCGCCTTTGCACCCGGATGCAGCGGGGCGGATAGACCGACCTTGCGCATCGCTTCGGGGTCCAGAGCGGCCAGAACAGGGGCCTTGCGGGCCAAAAGCGGCAAATTCATCAGTGTCGCGCGCACCAGTTTTTCCACCACAGCCGCATCAGTCGATGCCTTGGTCACGATGGTTGCAATCACCTCTACCGTGGGCACATCCGCCAGCAAACCGCTGTAACTGTCCTTGGGGATACTGGTCGGCTGCATGTCGGGGCTTGCCGCAATCAACGTCTCTTGCTGCGCGGCGGTCAGCGGCAGCAACTTGGCGCCACAGTCCGAAATCACCCGGGCGACATTCTTGTTGGGATGTCCCAAGACCAGCAATGTCGCGTCGATCGTCCCCTCGCACAACGCGTCCAGTCCCGCGCCCGACGGCAATTCGGAAATCGACCGGAAATCAGCGGCGACAAACCCAAAGGCCGACAGGACCCGGTCCACTGTGCCGCGCCGCCCCGACGACGGTGGCCCCAGATCGACACGATGGTCCTTCAGGTCCGCGATTCCGGCAATTCCGCTGTCAGCGCGCACCAAGATTGTCAGCGCCTCGCCGTAAAGCGACATGACACTGCGCAAATCAACCATCGGGCCAGCGGCGGCATAGAGTCCCTCGCCCGCATAACGATCGCGGTGCCAGTCAGATTGTGCAAAGGCAAAATCAAGCTCCCCCGACTCCAGGGCCGACAGGTTGTAGATGGATCCCGATGTCGGGTCCGGGCTGCACCGCAATATGCCCGCCTCTTCGCGGTTGACAACATCGCAGATCGCCGAAGCCGAGGCATAGTAGCTTCCCGCAACATCCCCGGCCCCCAGCGTGAACAGATTAAGGTCCTGCGCCATGGCCGCTCCGGCGGCAAGGATCACAGCAAGGGTACATAAACAACGACGCATCGCCATGGCTCCAAAAGTCGGTCAAACCCGACCCGGTTTAAATCATTCACAAGGCCGTCAAGCAATAGTGGCCTTCGCCTCAGCCTGCCGAAATTTTCTGATTGTGTGCCGATCACTTCGCGGGCATTGTCCGCCACGTAACTCGTTTCGTTCCATGCCAGGCAACCCCCCGATGCCAGATTTCATCTTTTCGACACCGACCCAGACGCTGGCCGTCTATTTCTCGCTGGTTTCTGTCGCGGCAATGTTACTCGGGCTGATCTTCATCAAGCCGATCCTGCGCCTTTTGATCGGATCGGGACCGGATTTCAATCAGACCCTCAACTATACCACATCTGGTTTCAGCCTGTTTTACGGGCTGCTCTTGGGCCTGTTGACCGTTGCCGCCTACCAGAACAATCAAAATGTCCAACAAGGCATCATGAATGAGGCGGCATCCCTCGGCACTCTGTATTCCGACATGACCAACTATCCCGAGCCGATCCGGACCGACATGAAAACCATGCTGCGCGATTTTGTGCTGTTCACGATCCACAAGGATTGGCCGGCACACCGTGATGGCAAATTTCTGAACGGCGGCTTTGACCGAACCGATGCGATGCGCCAGAAACTCGCCAGTTTTGAGCCCAAGACCAAAGGTCAGGAAATCATGCATACCGAGGTGGTCAGTTCATTTCAGCGCTTCGATGAGGCCCGTCAGCAACGCTTGGCCGGCGTCATCCTGAAACTGCCGAACGTCTTGTGGTACGCGGTTCTGGTTGGCGCGGTCACCAACATCCTGCTGATTGTCCTCCTCAAGATGCCCCTTCTTCAGCAATTCGTTCTAGGCTCGATCAACGCTTTCTTTCTTGGCGTGATCTTGCTGGTGATCGTCGTGCTGGACCGCCCCCTGCGCGGCGATGCCGGCCTTACTCCTGACCCGCTTCAGATCATCTGGGACAGGCAAATGGTCTGGGATGACCCCCTGAGATAGGAACCTGCGATGGCCAAGCTTTCGATCCGCGAAACAGAGGGCATGCGGCAAGTCCGCATGGATATCGAGAATGAAACGGTGCGCGCCCGCAAGGGTGCCATGTCGAACATGCGTGGCGATATCAAGTTGATCCCAAGATTGCCGGGCGCCCGTGATGTGTTTCGCAGCTTGTTCAACAAGGAAGCAACGATCCGCCCCTATTATGTCGGAACCGGGTCCATCTTGCTAAAGCCCTCCATGGGCGGTTATCACTTGCTGGACGTCGCCGAGGGTGAGCGTTGGATCCTCGAACCCGGTGTGTTCTGGGCCTGCGAAGGCAATATCGATCTGGGGATGACACGCGACCCGTTTTGGTCCGGCTTATGGGCAGGCGATGGCTTTTTCTCTTGGAAGACGATGTTGACAGGTCAGGGAACCGCCGCGATCAACGCGCCCGGCCCTGTCGAAACGGTCGACATAAATGACGCCGAGATGCGCGTGCAAGGTCGGCTTGTGTTGGGGCGCACCTCGGGCCTGCAGTTTTCGTCGAAACGCCCGTCCAGCTATTTGCGCAGCTTCATTTCAGGCCAAAGCCGAATGCGGGTGTTTTCGGGCACAGGCAAGGCGCT
Source organism: Alphaproteobacteria bacterium (assembly GCA_037127855.1). GTDB lineage: Bacteria > Pseudomonadota > Alphaproteobacteria > Rhodobacterales > Rhodobacteraceae > Stagnihabitans. The sequence continues at coordinate 4,800 of JBAXXO010000004.1, read as the reverse complement.
GGTCTGCTGGGCACCCTATTGGAATGAACAACTGTTGCGCACGGTCACCCAGCAGGATGAGCCTCAGTCGCTTTTCTCGTAAGGCAGTGGTAGGTTTCCAATGTCGCGCGCGACGAGACGCCCTTGCGTGGCCGGGCCAAGGCACCGAAAACCAAACGCGATCCAAACCCGTCAATAGTCGCTCCTGACGTTAGAGCGAGTCGCGTTCAATCAGGTTCACCTGATTGAACGCAACTCGCAACATTACCAACGACTTGCCTGTCTTGGGTTGCACTCAATCTGAATCAGATTGAGTGCAACCCGCTCTAGGCACGACCATGCCCGTCGATGCGACTCAGGCGAACGTCACCCCGTCAGTTCCCCAGAATCGTGATCGGAACCTGCCCTAAGAACTCGCCCAGGGACGGCGACGTGCTCAGCCTGGCCCCAGACCTCAGGCCAGCCCCGATCAATTGCACGACCTCGGGCGATCCGGCAAACTTCGTATGGCTTCCCGCACCCGAATCTTCGATCTGCGACAGGTCGATCACGGTCACACCCAACGCGTCCAGGTCCGCCGCGTTTGCCGCACCGACGCGTGGAACGCCGCCAGCAATCCGACGCGAAAAACTCAGCGCGGCATCATCCTTCGAGATCAAGACGTAGATTTTCTTCACCAGCCAGTCAGGCAGTTGGGCAAGTTGCGTCTTGAACAGGTCCTGATCAATATCCGGCGACGCCAGAATGATGTGGTCGATCACGTTGACTTTGCCCAGACGGCCTTCCTGTTCGGCCTCGACCAGCCCTTCCATGGTCAGGAACGCACCCATGGAATGGGCAAATACGTCCACCGACGTTGCGTTCGTCTTGCTCAGCACGCCCGCTATTTCCTGAATTTTGCCGCGCGCGACAAGCGCGCTGTTCAGGTCATAGACATATCTCGGCAATTTCGCCGCTGAAGCCCAGGTAAACAGCACGGGCACACCCGTATATCCGGTGTCCTCAACGAATTGGGCAAGCCTCAGGATGGCGTCGCTTGTCGTCGAGTTATAGCCATGCACGAAGAACAGCAGTCTGCGATCATTTCTAGGTCGCTTGGCCAGTTCACGGTTGATATCGGCCACAAAAGACGCGTCCGTGCGGTAAATCACCGGGTCCACCACCGCGAATTCGGTGCCCGGATGCGGTGGCAGGCGTTTTGGCCGCTCCAACTTGCCCACCTCATGGGTTGGCGGCACTGTCACTACGACCGAGGCAAAACCCAATTCCGGCGCACGCTCCCCGGAAAACAGTGCACCCACAGCCTCCGAGGCTTGCCGGGTCGTGCTGATGAAAATGGTATGACGCGAGACATTGGCAACGCTTTCAGCGGGCGTCGCAAGACTGTCCACGCCAATCAGGTCTGGCGGTTTGGTACAGCCAGACAGCATCACCAGGATCACCGTCGTCACAAGATACAGGCTGCGCACCGAACTCCACCCTTTTCTGCCGTCACTGTTTCAGCCATTGCAAGGCACAGGACAAGTGTCAAGGCTTCGAGAACCCGCAAGATGCTCGTCTTGCAGCTACTCTCGATGTTTTCCGCAGCGTGATCCGCAAACAGAAAGAACGGCCGTTTCCGGCCGTTCCAGTCGCATGACATTTCAGACCCATGCCCGACCTAACCGCCGCCAGATCAGCTATACCCAGATCAGCTATACCCAGATCAGCTATACAGGGCCGCAACACCCAATTTTGCATGGATGCCGTTGATCTGCTGCTCATCCAGAGACATGGCTTTGGCAAGTTCGTTCAGGTAGTTGGCCTCGGCCTGATTGTCCAGGTTGATGGCCATCACCGACATGGTGTAGACCTGCGCTTCCAGACCCTTTGGCACGTCGCGGGCCAGCGCCTTCACATCCACCGGCGCCGCGATCAGGGCTTTTACGAACGCGATCTCGCTCTGCGCTGCATCCGTCAGGCTTTGCGTCAGCTTGGATTTTTCAGCCTCATCGATCGCGCCATCAGATTTTGCAGCCTGAATCATCGCCCGCAGCATCAGGGCAGCGGCGGCTTCATGATGGGGTGCCGGCGGTTCGTTGGGTTCGCCGCCATTCTGAAGCGAGGCGTTCAAAACCTCACCAAAGCTCTTGTTGTTCGAGGCCGCAGCCCCAGTCGCTGCCCCTGCCGCAGCGCCGCCACCGATCAGGCCGCCCAGCGCGTCAGCCAACGCGCCCGTACCGCCGCCCGCGGCAGTACCCGCCTGCCCGGTCAACTTGCCAAGCAAATCGCCGATGCCGCCTTGTTGCAATCCGCCCTGCGCAGACCCACCGGCCAACTGCTCCAGCAGACCGCCAAGGCCGCCTGCCGCGCCGCCCGCTGCTGCCCCCGAACTGCCACCGAGCACGGACTTCATCATGTCTTCCAGCCCACCCGTGGCCGACGCATTTGTCGCCTGCGCCGTGGTTGCATTCCCGAACATGCCACCCGTGGCGGTCTTGCGCGGGGCACCGGCCGCGGCAGCACCGCCCTGGTTCATCACGGCACCGACGCCCTTTGCGATGGCCACACCAATTGCCATCTTTGCCAAAGTTCCAACGAAACTCATTTCTTCACCTCTTATCCAGATCAACACCCAAGGCCGATGCTTCGACCCGCCAAACCAATGCCAGCCATCGGTCGCAGCGGCAACAAGATTATGCTGCAACGTGGCGAATTCATCCAGCCTGGCACTCTGCAAGTTCGCTGAAATCGTCACACCTGCCGGTGATCATCGCGCCGCCCCCCTTGCGATGGGCGTTGTTTCACAAGTCTGTCGTTCCGCCCCCTGTCGTGCCGCGTCCGACCAATCTGACCAGGCCCTGCTCTTTCCCTCCGGGAAAAAAAGTTGACATGATCTTGCCGCCCCCACTAGGGTTGGACGGGTTGCGTCCGGCAAGGCTGCGACGACGGAAAAACGATGGAGACGACGATGAAGAAGCGTGTGGCAGTTATCGGTGCCGGGCCCTCCGGCCTTGCCGTATTGCGGGCCTTCCACTCGGCTGCGGCAAAAGGAACCGATATCCCCGAAGTGGTCTGCTTTGAAAAACAGGACAATTGGGGTGGGCTGTGGAACTACACCTGGCGCACCGGTCTGGATGAATACGGCGAGCCTGTCCACGGCTCGATGTACCGCTATCTGTGGTCGAACGGCCCCAAAGAGGGTCTTGAATTTGCTGACTATTCCTTTGAGGAACATTTCGGCAAGCAGATCGCCAGCTACCCGCCGCGCGCCGTATTGTTCGACTATATCCAAGGTCGCGTGGCCAAGGCCGGCGTCCGCGACTGGATCCGCTTTCGCACCCCCGTCCGCATGGTCGCCTTTGACGACGGCACGGGCCAGTTTGCCGTAACCGTCCACGACCTGAAAAAAGATCATATGTATACCGAGGTTTTCGACCATGTGATCGTCGCCTCGGGTCATTTCTCGACCCCCAATGTCCCCGAATTTCCCGGCTTTGACACGTTCAACGGCCGCGTCATGCATGCCCATGACTTCCGCGACGCGATGGAGTTTCACGGCAAGGACATCCTGATCGTGGGCACAAGCTATTCCGCCGAGGATATCGGCAGCCAATGCTGGAAATACGGTTGCAACTCGATCACCGTCGCGCATCGCACGGCGGCGATGGGCTATGACTGGCCCGCCAACTGGCAGGAAGTGCCGCTCTTGTCCCATGTCGATAGCGACACCGCGCATTTCATCGACGGCACGTCAAAAAAGGTCGATGCGATCATCCTGTGCACGGGCTATCAGCACCACTTTCCCTACCTGCCGGACAGTTTGCGCCTGAAAACCCGCAACCGGCTGGCCGCCGCCGATCTTTACAAGGGGGTGGCCTATGTTCACAATCCCAAGCTGTTCTACATCGGCATGCAGGACCAATGGTTCACCTTCAACATGTTCGACGCCCAGGCCTGGTGGGCGCGTGACGTGATCCTTGGCCGCCTGACCGTCCCGGCCGACAAGGCGGCCTTGTTGCAAGATGTCGCAAACCGTGTCGCGGCCGAGGATGCAGGGCGCGACAGCCATGACGCCATCGATTATCAGGGCCGCTACGTTCAGGAACTGATCGACGAAACCGATTATCCCAGCTTTGACGTCAAAGGCGCGTGTCAGGCCTTCCATGATTGGAAACATCACAAGGGCGACGGCATCATGACCTTTCGCGACAACGCCTATCGGTCCGTCATCACCGGCACGATGGCACCGCTGCACCATACGCCGTGGAAACAGGCGCTGGAAGATTCCATGGACAGCTATCTGCAAAACTGACCCTTCAACCCCGGCGACCAGGCCGGGGTTGACATTTGCCTGCCGCAGCCTTGCGCGAAACCACCTGAAACGCGGTTTTTCAGGAAACAAAGTTTATCCGTGATTAAATTAAGTGTCGCCAGACCGAGTTTCCCATGCTTACCTAGGCCACGATGGGCGGCATTTCGCGGCCCTCAACACACGCAGAAAGCGGCAGGCCATCGCCAGACACTGGCAAAAGACACTGCCGCACTGCCAACACGGAGAATGGGACAGATGACGATTACCTCCACAGCCGCAGCCTCCGCCCCGGCCACAGGTCAGGGGCAGATGGTGCGGGCGCTCGACTGGAAAGGGGCCTTCTGGGTCGCGGCCGGCGTGCCACCCCTGGTGTTGTTCTCGATCGGCGGCATCGCCGGCACGACGGGCAAGCTGGCGTTCCTGGTCTGGATCATCTCGATGATCATGGGCTTTCTGCAAAGCTTCACCTATGCCGAAATGGCCGGCATGTTCGGCAACAAATCCGGCGGCACCAGCGTGTATGGCGC
>JBAXXO010000003.1:0-33709 GCA_037127855.1 Alphaproteobacteria bacterium | reverse complement strand
TCACGAAGCGCCTATTGCGGCGATGGGTGATCTGGTCAACCGTGACGGTCGTCACGGCAGTCATTCCAAGACATTACAGACCTATTGTGACCGAGACCCTTCGATCTGCGATGCCAAAGCCTCAGCGCGGGCGGCGAGTTCGGCGAGGCTGTCGGTCAAATCCTTCGGGATCACGGGCACTTCGATCCGCTCAGGCGGCACGGGCAGATCAATTCTGGCTTTCAATTCGGCAACTTTGGCTTTCATCAGCCGCAACTCGTCTTCGACGGCGGCAGTGCGGTCAGCCAGCATCAGCCCAGCCATCAGCAGCATCCGCGCCTCGGGCAGACGGCCAAGTTGGGTCAGGATCGGCTGCGCCTCGCTGTCCAGCATTTTGGCGGCAGCGTTCAGGAAATGCTCTTCGCCAACACGACACGACACGAAAAAGCTGCGACCACCGATGATGATTTCAAGTTCTGGCATGGGCGCGCGCCTCCTCGGCGTCAAGGATAGGCAAAAGGGCATGCAAAATGTCAGTCATCTCGGTAGTTTCGGCGGCGCGGGCGATGCGCAAAGCGTCAAGTTCGGCCATCATGGCCCTGTTGATCAGGCCGGGATCAACCACGCCCTGAACGGCAGCTTCGCGCAGGCGGCGCAGATCCTCGCGCAATTGGGCCACGATGCCGGACAGGCGCTGCACGTCAAGTCCCTGCGCATCGAGGTGACGGGTCAAAGTGACGACTTGCTCTTGCAGCGCCAACTCGGTCTGGGTGGCCTGATGCCGCAGGTCGCCCAACCGTTCGTTGAGTCTTGCAGTGGCGACGCGCTCAATGTCCAGCATGGCTTGAAGGTTTGGGTCAATCGTGCTGCCAGATGAACCGGCAGCGACGCGTACCGCGGCATCTTGGCCAGCCATGGCCTCAACGCCTGCGCTGATGCGGGCAAACGCCGCAGCGATACGTTGTTCAAGATCCTGTAACTGGCCCACCTTGTGCCCTTTGCTGCCTGTCATCACCGTATAGTCTGTGGAGGATGGGGCAGGATCGTCAAGAGGCATCTGAAGCAAATGCGCAGTTTGGCGGCTTTGGGTGGCATGCTTCTGCTTGCACGCTTGAACTTGCCGGTAAGGTTGATATTCAGAAGCGCAACCTTTGATCAGGAACAGGACTTTATCCCGTGGACATCACCGCCCTGCGCGTGCAGCACCCCGAACACTGGATGCGCGCCTGCGCAATTCGTACTTTGACCTTGGACGCCGTGGCTGCGGCAAATTCAGGCCATTCCGGTATGCCGATGGGGATGGCCGATGTGGCGACGGTCTTGTTCGATAAGCATCTGCGCTTTGACGCTGCGGCCCCCTCCTGGCCTGACCGCGACAGGTTTATCCTGTCTGCCGGTCATGGCTCGATGCTGCTTTATGCGCTGTTGTACCTGACGGGCTATGCCGACATGACGCTGGACCAGATCCGGCATTTTCGGCAATGGGGTTACCGCACGGCGGGGCATCCCGAATTTGGTCATGCGGCGGGGATTGAAACCACAACCGGGCCCTTGGGTCAAGGGATCGGCAATTCGGTGGGCTTTGCGATCGCCGAGGCCAATCTGCGTGCGCAATACGGGGCCCGGATCGTAAATCACCACACCTATGTGATGGTCGGCGATGGTTGCCTGATGGAGGGGGTCAGTCAGGAAGCCTTGGCTTTGGCGGGCAAGCAGAAGCTGGACCGTCTGATCGTGCTGTGGGATGACAATGGCATCACGATTGACGGCAAGGTGTCGATTGCCGATGTCACGGATCAAATGGCGCGGTTTGCTGCCAGCGGCTGGGATGTGTTTGCCTGCGACGGCCATGATCCCCTGGATATTGACCGCGCCTTGACGGCTGCCAAGGCGAGCCCCTGCCCCGCCCTCATCGCCTGCAAGACCCATATCGCGCTCGGGTCATCGGCCCAGGACACGTCAAAGGGCCACGGTGCATTGACCGATCCCCAGTTGATAGCTGACACCAAGGTCGCCTATGGATGGGATCACCCAGCCTTTTTCATACCTGCCGAAATCAAAGCCCAATGGGAGGCGATCGGTGCCCGTGGCAGCGTCGCGCGCAGAAAATGGGAGGCTGCTTTCGCCGCCCTGCCCCAGGCAAAACGCGCGCAGTTCGAGCGCGTGTTTTCAGGTGCTGCGCCGCGACCGTTAAAGACAGTCATTGCGGCGGTCAAGAAACAAGCGGTGGCGGATGCGCCAAGGATTGCCACACGCGCCGCCAGTGAAAAGGTCCTAACGGCGGTTAATCCGGTGATGCCCGAAACCATGGGGGGATCGGCCGATCTGACCGGGTCCAACAACACCAGGACCGCTGATCTTGGTGTGTTCAGCCCCGAGGATCGCAAAGGCCGCTATATCTATTTTGGCATCCGCGAGCATGGCATGGCGGCGGCAATGAACGGTCTGGCGTTGCATGGCGGTATCAGGCCCTATTCGGGCACCTTCATGTGCTTTACCGACTATGCCCGCCCCGCGATGCGGCTGTCTGCCCTGATGGGCCTGCCGGTGGTCTATGTGATGACGCATGATTCGATCGGTCTGGGCGAAGATGGCCCGACCCACCAGCCTGTCGAACATCTGGCGATCTCGCGCGCTACGCCCAACACTTGGGTCTTTCGCCCGGCCGATCTGGTTGAAACGGCCGAAGCATGGGAATTGGCGCTGACCTCAACCTCTACGCCGTCTGTGCTGGCCTTATCACGGCAGAACCTGCCGACCGTCCGCAAGACCCATGTGGCGGCCAATCTGACGGCCAGAGGAGCCTATGTGCTGGTTGAGGCCACCGGGACCCGCAAGGTCATCTTGATGGCGACCGGGTCCGAAGTTGAAATCGCGTTGAAGGCCCGTGACATGCTGGAGGCCGAAGGGATCGGGACACGCGTCGTGTCGATGCCCTGCATGGAGTTGTTTGCGGCACAGGACGAAGCGTATCGTCGGCGTATTCTGCCGACGGGCCCTGTCCGCGTTGCAATCGAGGCTGGGGTTCGGGCGGGCGGATGGGATCGTTGGTTGCTGGGCGAACGCGGACGCGAGGCCAAGGCAGCTTTTGTCGGCATGACAGGCTTTGGAGCTTCGGCCCCGATTGAGCGTCTGTACAAAGAGTTCGGCATCACAGCAGAGGACACAGCAGAAAGGGCCAAGGCTTTGCTATAGGCCCCACGGTAAGAGTGCAGCCTAGGGCGACGCCTGCTTTTTGCCGCCGATCATGGTCATGATCGGACGTAGCACGTATAGAACGAACGGGATGACCGCCATACCGATGCAAAGGCCGACAATCCCGTCAAGGGCGGCCTTGACCATCCAGTGGACGGCCCGTGGCAAGACGGGCACAATTGTAGCAGCATGTTCGGCCAGGACTTCGATCTGGTGGAACGGCCAAGCCCATCCCAACACCTCGGCCCCATGCACCATGATCGAGCCGCCAACCCACAGCATCGCAGCCGTTCCGACATTCGACAGCACTGTCATCAAGATCGGCATGCCCAACACCAGACCACGACCGATGGCGCGGATCGGCCCGAATCGTCCCCTGCGCGACAGAAACAAGCCGACATCGTCCATCTTCACGATGAGAGCGACCGTGCCATACACCAAGACCGTGATGCCAATGCCGACTATGGCCAGCGTCGCCGCCTCGAGCCATAGACTGGTATTCGGAATTGCGGACAGGGCGATGGTCATGATTTCGGCAGATAGGACGAAATCGGTCTTGACAGCACCAGCGATTTTTTCCTCTTCCAAACGTGAAGGATCATTGGTGTCGAAATCGTCAGCAACTTCGGCATTGCCATGGGGAAACAACGCGTGAAACAGCTTTTCGGCCCCTTCGAAACACAGATAGACGCCACCCAACATCAGCAAAGGCGTGATGATCTGCGGCAGAAAGGTTGACAGCAGCAGTGCCGCTGGCAATAGGACAAGCATCTTGTTGCGCGCCGACCCGACGGCGATGCGCCAGATGATCGGCAATTCACGATCCGCTGAAAACCCTTGGGCATATTTCGGCGTGACGGCGGCATCGTCGATGACCACGCCCGCGGCCTTGGATCCGGCTTTGGCTGCGGCACCCGCAACGTCGTTTATCGAGCTTGCCGCCACCTTTGCAATTGCCGCAACATCATCCAGCAGCGCCAGAAGTCCGCTCATTTTGCAGTTTCCCTTTCCTGTCCCTGAAAGTAGCCAGACCTTTCCCAATGGCAATGGGCCCCACGGTTGACTTTGCCATTTTGACCGGGTCATGTGTCAATGCAATGTAAACGGCCACAAGCGATCATCCGAGGAGTCGGTGATCATGTCGATTCCCATTGCGATGGCAGGCCTGATCTTGGCGCTGTTTTTTGGGGGATGTGTTGCGGAACGAGGGTGGAAGTTTGCTGTTCTTGATCAGGAAACGGTTTCACTTGATCGAATATCTGGAAGTTTGGCGTTGAAATCGGCAGAGTGACATTGAAATCAGCGCAGCATCGGGTCTGTTAGGGCAAGTAAGTAGAAGCTGAGTCGCATTTCTTGAACAGGAGTTCTTCATGACTGTCAAAGTCGCCATCAACGGGTTTGGTCGGATTGGCCGCAACGTTCTGCGCGCCATAATCGAGTCCGGTCGCACGGATATAGAAGTGGTTGCTATCAACGATCTGGGGCCGGTTGAAACCAACGCGCATCTTTTGCGCTTTGACTCGGTGCATGGTCGTTTCCCCGGCATCGTGACCACCACCACGAGCACGATCAACGCTGGCCGTGGACCGATCGAAGTGACCGCCATCCGCAACCCGGCCGACCTGCCCTGGGCGCATGTCGACATCGTCATGGAGTGTACCGGCATTTTCACGTCGAAAGAGAAATGTTTGGCACATCTGGAAAACGGGGCAAAGCGGGTGCTGATCTCGGCGCCTGGTGATGGTGCGGACAAGACAATCGTCTACGGGGTCAACCATGAAACGCTGACTCGAGAGGATCTGGTCGTCTCGAACGCGTCCTGCACCACCAACTGCCTGTCACCAGTGGCAAAGGTGCTGAATGACAGCATCGGCATCGTCAAAGGCTTCATGACCACGATCCACAGCTATACCGGCGACCAGCCAACGCTGGACACCATGCACAAGGACCTGTACCGCGCCCGGGCCGCCGCGTTGAGCATGATCCCGACCTCGACCGGGGCTGCCAAGGCGGTGGGCCTGGTGTTGCCAGAGTTGAAGGGCAAGCTGGACGGCGTGGCGATCCGGGTGCCGACGCCCAATGTCTCGGTGGTCGATCTGGTGTTCGAGGCCAAGCGCGCAACCACTGTGCAAGAGGTCAACGACGCGATCCGGGCGGCCGCAGATGGCGGGTTGAAGGGTATTCTGGGTTACACCGATCAGCCGAATGTGTCATGCGATTTCAATCATGACAGCCATTCCTCGTTGTTCCACATGGACCAGACCAAGGTTCTGGATGGTACGATGGTGCGTGTTCTGTCATGGTACGACAATGAATGGGGTTTTTCGAACCGGATGTCTGATACGGCGGTGGCCATGGGAAAGCTGATCTGACGTGAAGCCTTCGGCAATCTGTTAAGGCAAGGGGCTCCGCCGTGAGCCCCATTTTTTTGGCGAAATCATGCGTTCAAAGTGTGTCTGGTTGCAATGGAACATGATGAAAAACCAGATGACCGCCTTTTTCGCCAGTGCCGCCGAGCGCGCAATACGGCCAAACTCATGACGCCATACTCACAGGAAAGCGAACGAGGCCGATTGGCCCAATTTTCATTTTCGTTTCTGTTTCAGGCCCTTGGCAAAGCGTCGGGCATTGGCGCGGTAATGCGCCGCTGAATTCTCCAGTTTCGTGACCTCGGATCCATCCAGCATGCGCGTCACCTTGGCCGGTCGCCCCATCACCATCGACCCGTCGGGAATCTCCTGGCCTTCGGTCAACAGTGACCCTGCGGCAATCAGACAGCCCTTGCCGATCTTGGCGCCGTTCATGATCAACGAGCCCATGCCGACCAGCGACCCCTCTCCGATAGAGCAGCCATGCAGAATTGCAGCGTGACCAATCGTACAATTGGGTCCGATCAGCAGTGGGTGGCCCATATCGGTGTGCAAGACGCAGTTTTCCTGAACATTGGACCCTGCCCCGACCCAGATCACCTCGTTGTCGCCACGCAGCACGGCGCCGAACCAGATATTCGCCTCATCCTCGAGCACGACCTTGCCTAAGATCACGGCAGATGGGGCAATCCAGACATCCAGCCCCACTTCGGGTGCCACGCCATCCAGCACGTATTTCATCTGGCCGCGAACTCCTTGTTCAGACTGCGTACAAAATCAGCCAACCCAGCCTGACGGTCGCGCCGTTTACGTTCTGCCGCAACAATGGTTACCAAATCGTTGAATGCGACGTCCAGATCGGTGTTGATGATCACATAATCGTATTCGGCCCAGTGGCTGATCTCGTTCAGGCTTTTGTCCATTCGGTCTTTGATCACGTCGTCGCTGTCCTGGCCACGCCCGCGTAACCGCCGTTCCAACTCGGCAATCGAGGGCGGCAGTACAAAAACCGAAACCACATCGCGTCCCAAGGACGAGTTGCGAATCTGTTGACCACCCTGCCAATCGATGTCGAAGACGGTGTCTCGGCCCTCATCCATGGCGGCCTGAACCGGGCCCTTGGGGCTGCCATAAAAATTGCCAAAGACCTCGGCATGTTCCAACATCTCGCCGGCTGCAACCATGCGTTCAAAATGGTTGCGGCTGCGGAAATGGTATTCGCGGCCATCTTGCTCACCGGGCCGCGGTTGGCGTGTGGTGGCCGAGATTGAAAAACGGATCGTCGGATCCCATGCCATAAGGCGTCGGGTCAACGCGGTCTTTCCCGCCCCTGAAGGAGAGGACAAGATCAGCAACAAACCGCGTCTTTTGCTCGTTTCATCCATTAAGATCTCGGGCCTATTCCACGTTCTGAACCTGTTCGCGCATTTGATCGATGATGGTTTTCAGATCCAGACCTACCTGAGTCAAAGTCCTGGACTGTGACTTGGCACACAAGGTATTGGCCTCGCGCATGAATTCCTGCATCAGAAAGTCGAATTTGCGGCCGACCGGCCCTGATTGGTCAAGCAAGGTGCGGGCTGCGGCAATATGGGCGCAAAGACGGTCCAACTCCTCGGTCACGTCCGTCTTGACGGCGATCAGGGCCAGTTCCTGTGCAATGCGGTCCTGGTCCAGCCCTTCGGCATTGCCGATAAGCCGCCCCAGTGCCTGCTGCAAACTGGTGACGGCGGCGTTGCGGCGACCGTCGGCCTGAGTCTGAGCCTCGGAGGTCAGCGTCGTGATTTGATCAAGCTGCGCTGCGATGATGTCATGCAAGGCGGTACCCTCGGCGGTGCGCATTCTGTTGAAGTCAGAGAGAAGGGCTGGCAGATCGGCCATGATCGCGCTGCGCAGTGGAACTGTGTCAATTTCAGCACCGGACGTGTCAAGCACTCCGCGTACCAACAAGATGTCGGCTGAAGTTGCCTGACGTAAGGTGATCCCCTGCGCCATCGCGTGCTCTTCGACTTGCAACAAGGCTTTCAGAACGGATTTGAGCGCATCAGGATTCAGGCGCAGGACCTCGCTGGCATCCGAGCCCGCGTCATGGGCTATCTTCAGCGACAATGAGACATTGCCGCGCAGTACCACCCCGCTGATTTCCCTGCGCAATTCCGCCTCCAGCCCTTCGATCCAATCGGGCACGCGCAACCGCAGATCCAGCCCTTTGCCATTTACGGATCGGATATCCCATGTCCAACTGTGCCCTGCCCCCTGCCCCTTACGCGCCGAAAAACCTGTCATGGATATGGTCATCAAGCCTCCTGTCCCACATGCTGTGCAACTCTAGCATGCAGGCGTTTACCATTTTTCAAGATTATTCACCAAATCGCAAGCAACTGCGCTATGTTAATGCTTCGGTAACAGTTGTTGCCGCATGATTAACTCAAACTTGGCAGCAAGCTTATCAGAGCGGCTGTCTGGCAACAATCGGCTCTTGTGGGCACTCATACTGGGCGGCCCTTACGGCGCCTGAGGACAAAAGGATCAAGGGAATGTCCTATTTTGGCAGAGGTGGGCGTGGCGGTTCATCGGACACCGAGGCCGGGATCAACAGGTTTGGGACACTCGCCGAGGTTCGCGGCTATTGGGAGGGTTTGCGCAAAGCAACCGATTTGCCACGACGCGACGAGATTGACCCGCGCGGCATCGTGGGTGCCTTAGAAAACACATTCCTGTTGGAACGTGTTGCCCCAGGTGTTGCACGGTTTCGGCTGGCCGGCATGCAGTTGCATGACCTGATGGGCATGGATGTCCGGGGCATGCCACTGACAGCGCTGATTGACCCTGCAGGGCGCAGTCGGATCAGCGATCAGTTGGAAAGCGTCTTTGCCGGCCCGGGTACGATGGAGGTATGGCTGGAGGCGGAACGTGGCCTTGGCCGACCGGCACTTGAAGCGCGGATGGTGCTGTTGCCATTGACGGGGACGCGCGGGGTGGTCGATCTGGCGCTAGGGTGTATTGCCATCCAAGGGGCGATGGGCCGTGCGCCACGCCGCTTTGCCATCAGTGGCATCATGGCTGAACGTATTGAACGCCGATCGACCGAACGCCGCAATGTAAGGCGCGAAGAGGACGATCGACGCGAGCCTGTTCCAGTCGCACCGATGGCGGGAATGGCAGAAATGGCTATGACTTTTACGCCGGCCTTTCCGCCGCGCTCGCCCCGTGGCAAACCGAATCTGCGGTTGGTGCATTCGCGGGATTGAAACCCAAAGCGGCGGCGCAGCTACGCCGCCCCTTTTCGTTATGCCCAGTGAATTACAGCGCGATGCGGCGGTTTTCCTCGCGGCGCGAGGTCAGTTCCGCGGCCACCAGAAACGCCAGTTCCAGCGATTGGCTGGCATTCAGACGCGGGTCACAGGCGGTATGGTAGCGGCTGGACAAATCCTCGTCCGAGACGGCGCGCAGACCGCCGGTGCATTCGGTTACATCCTTGCCGGTCATCTCGAAATGAACCCCGCCGGGGATGGTGCCCTCAGCCTTGTGGATCGCAAAGAATTCGCGCACTTCGCGCAAGACCGATTCGAAGGGGCGGGTCTTGTAGCCAGAAGCCGCCTTGATCGTGTTGCCGTGCATCGCATCACACGACCAGACGACATTTGCCCCCTCTTCGCGCACCGTCTTGATCAAGCGCGGCAGATGGTCGCCGACCTTGCCCGCGCCAAAGCGGCTGATCAGGGTCAGGCGGCCCGGTTCATTGGCCGGATTCAGCTTGGCAATCAGCACCTTCAAGTCATCGGCAGTGGTCGTGGGGCCACATTTCAGACCGATCGGATTCAGGACACCTCGGCAGAATTCGACATGGGCGCCGTCGGGCTGCCGCGTACGATCGCCAATCCATAGCATATGCCCCGAACCTGCCACCGGCTGGCCCGTCAGACTGTCGATACGGCACAACGCCTCTTCATATTCCAGCAACAGCGCCTCGTGGCTGGTGTAGAATTCTACGGTTGACAACGTATGTGCAGTATCGGCATTGACACCCGCCGCCGTCATGAAATCCAGCGCATCCGAAATACGGTTGGAAAGCTCGCGGTAGCGTTCCGCCTTGTCATGCTCGGCAAAGCCCAAAGTCCAAGAATGCACACGGTGGATGTCGGCAAATCCGCCGGTTGAAAATGCGCGCAACAGATTCAAACTGGCCGCAGATTGAGTATAGGCCTGCAACATGCGCGCCGGATCGGGCACGCGGTCGGCAGGGGTGAAGTCAAAGCCGTTGATGATGTCGCCACGGTAGCTTGGCAACTCCACGCCGCCCATGGTTTCTGTTCCCGCCGAGCGCGGTTTGGCGAACTGGCCTGCCATGCGTCCGATCTTGATCACCGGAACCTTGGCCCCATAGGTCAGCACAACCGCCATTTGCAGCATAACGCGAAAAGTGTCGCGAATATTGTCTGCCGAGAATTCCGAAAAGCTTTCTGCACAATCGCCGCCCTGCAGCACGAACGCTTTGCCTTCGCCCGCCAAGGCCAGTTGCTTTTTCAGCTTGCGCGCCTCGCCCGCAAAAACCAGCGGCGGGTACTTGGCCAGTTGTGCCTCGGTCGCCCGCAATGCCGCCATGTCCGGATAGTCCGGCATCTGCACCCGCGGTTTGGCGCGCCAGTCCGATTTTGTCCAACCTTTGGTCATGGGACCCCCCTCATCTAAATTCATCGGCGTATACGGGTAAGTCGCAGGAAAGCAAAGAGAGAAAGCCGCCGAAAAGCCCTTGCAGCCCCCGGACAAACCTGTATCGATGTGTCAAATCCGACATGACAGGTCGTAACATGACAACCTTACCCCGCAAAGCAACGCAGACGTCACATGACGCGGAACCGCGGCGTTTTGTGTTTCTATTGCTGGACCGTTTTACCATGCTGTCCTTTGCCAGTGCAATCGAACCGCTGCGGATCGCCAATCGCGTCTTGGGCGAACGGGTCTATTCTTGGGCGCTGGCGGGTGAAGGCGGATTGACGGCCACTTGTTCGAATGGTGCCTCCTTCAAACTGGACATGGGGCTGGACGGGACTGACCGCGACGACACTTTGCTGGTCTGCGGTGGCATCGATGTACAGAAATCGGCCACCAAAGCGGTGCTGAACTGGCTGCGGCGTGAGGCGCGACGCGGCACCACAATTGCCGGCCTGTGCACGGGGTCTTATGCACTCGCCAAAGCAGGATTGCTCGATGGCAAGAAGGCGACCATTCATTGGGAAAACCAGGATGGCTTTCTGGAGGAATTCGAAGACGTCAACCTGACCAAATCGGTGTTCGTCATGGATGGCAACCGCTGGTCGACGGCTGGCGGCACATCTTCTCTGGACCTGATGCTCAAGGTGATAGCGGCAGATCACGGTGAAGATGTTGCAAACACAGTCGCCGATCAGTTGATCTATTCGACCCCCCGCACGGATCAGGATACGCAGCGCCTTTCGATCCCCACCCGGATCGGCGTCAGGCACCCCAAGCTGTCGCAAGTCATTCAGATGATGGAGGGCAACATCGAAGACCCTATGTCGCCCGCTGAACTGGCCGAAGAGGTGGGCATGTCGACCCGTCAACTGGAACGACTGTTCCGCCGCTATCTGAACCGCAGTCCAAAACGGTATTACATGGAACTGAGGCTGCAGAAAGCGCGCAATCTGCTGATGCAAACCGATATGAGCGTGATCAATGTGGCTTTGGCCTGTGGCTTCGCCAGCCCATCGCATTTTTCAAAATGCTACCGCAGCCATTACAACACGACGCCCTATCGCGAGCGTGGAACGCAAGGAGCCGTCTTGCCGTCCGTCGCGGGACGACTGTCGATCTGACAGCCGGTGCAGTTCAGGCCGGCAAAACGCCAGACTTCAGGCCTCTTAGGTCGGTTTGGCGTCGCTTGCGGTTGACGACCACGCTTGCATAGGGCAATCCCCGCACCATGCTGAAAATTCTAGACATCACCTATTCCGTAGAAGGCCGTCCCCTGTTTGAGGGCGCGTCTGCCGCCATTCCGACAGGTCACAAGGTTGGCCTGGTCGGTCGCAACGGGGCTGGCAAGACCACGCTGTTCCGCCTGATCAAGAAGGAACTGGCGCTCGAGGGTGGTGATATCAACATGCCCAACCGCGCCCGCATCGGTGGGGTTGCGCAAGAGGTTCCGTCGTCCTCTACCTCTTTGATCGAAACCGTCTTGAAGGCAGACACGGAACGCGCGGCACTGCTGGCGGAATCTGAACAGGCCCACGATCCGCACCGTATTGCAGAAATCCAGCAACGGCTTGCCGACATAGACGCATGGAGCGCCGAGGGCCGCGCATCCGCGATC
The DNA here is from genome assembly GCA_037127855.1 of Alphaproteobacteria bacterium. Classification (GTDB taxonomy): domain Bacteria; phylum Pseudomonadota; class Alphaproteobacteria; order Rhodobacterales; family Rhodobacteraceae; genus Stagnihabitans. Next base: position 21,835 of record JBAXXO010000003.1, on the reverse strand, counting down.
CTAAAGGGTCTGGGGTTCGACGCCGAGGCACAATTGCGGCCCTGCTCGGACTTTTCTGGTGGCTGGCGGATGCGGGTGGCTTTGGCGGGGGTGTTGTTTGCACAGCCCGACTACCTGCTGCTGGACGAACCTACCAACTATCTCGATCTTGAAGGGGCACTGTGGCTGGAGACATATCTGCAAAAGTACCCCCATACCGTGCTGATCATCAGCCACGACCGTGGATTGTTGAACCGCGCTGTCACGGGCATTTTGCACCTGGACAATCGAAAGCTGACCTACTGGAACGGCCCATACGATCAGTTTGCCAGACAGATGGCCGAACGCCGGGCCGTGCTGCAGGCCGAGGCCAAGAAACAGGATGCCCGCCGGGCGCATCTGCAAAGCTTCGTCGACCGCTTCAAGGCCAAGGCATCAAAGGCCACGCAGGCCCAGTCGCGGGTCAAGATGCTGGAAAAGATGGAAACGATCACCGCGCCCGAGGATGCCAAGAAGGTCGTCTTCACCTTCCCCGCCCCGGAAGAACTATCGCCGCCGATCATCAGCATGGAAAACGTTGCCGTGGGCTACGGCGGCCCGCCCATATTGCGCAAACTGACGCTCAGGATCGATCAGGACGACCGGATTGCGCTGTTGGGCCGCAACGGCGAGGGCAAGTCGACATTTTCCAAGCTGCTCGCCGGCAAGTTGGTGGCTTGCGAGGGCAAGCTGGTACAGTCATCCAAGTTGCGCATCGGTTATTTTGCCCAGCATCAGGTCGATGAATTGCACATCGACGAAACGCCGCTGCAACATATCATGCGGCTGCGGCCGGAAGAGGGGCAGCCAAGGTTGCGGGCCCGACTCGCTGGATTTGGCCTTGGAGCCGACCAGTCCGAGACCGAAGTCGGTCGTTTGTCGGGCGGGCAAAAGGCGCGACTGAGTTTGCTGTTGGCGACGATTGACGCGCCACATCTGTTGATCCTTGACGAGCCAACCAACCACTTGGACATGGAAAGCCGCGAGGCTTTGGTTGAGGCGCTGACGGAGTATTCGGGGGCAGTAATACTGGTCAGCCATGACATGCACCTTCTGGGGCTGGTCGCGGACCGGCTTTGGCTGGTCAAGGGTGGATCGGTGACGCCTTATTCTGAAGATCTGGAAGCCTATCGTCGGATGCTGCTGGCCGGGGATGAGGACGTAAAATCTGCGGCCAAGTCGATTGAAAAGCCCAAGCGTGTCAGCCGCGACGACATTCTGTTGATGCGCAACGATGTCCGCAAATGCGAAGAGCGGTTGGCCAAGCTGAACGACATGCGCGACAAGTTGGCCAAGAAGTTGGCCGATCCCGGCTTGTACGATGACAGCCGCAAGGGCGAATTGGAAACGTGGAACCGCAAATATGCCGAGGTGATGGATGCCTTGGACAAGGCCGAAGCCCTGTGGCTGACGGCCACGGAAAAGCTGGAGGCGGCGGCCTGACTTTGCTTGCACGGGGGCAGCAAGCTAGGCGGCTTTGGTCGATGCAACCCTTGCTGAGCACGGCTTTTGCCACCACGTTTGTTGGAATCTGCCCGATCGCAAACGTTCCGTTGACCCAAGGCATTTGGGGGGTCTGCTGCGGTGGACTGGGACCGTAGTGATCACCCGGCTGCCAAGGATGTTGCTGGTGGCCCCGTCTTTCCTGTTGGTAATCGAATGAGTAAGGGCGCGCACTTGATTAGCTAACATGTCTTACCCATCTGGACATCATGTTTGACGCTGACAGCATCGCAAGAGTCATTTTTCTGGGCATCCTTCTGGCTTCGCTGGTGGGTTGGGTCATTGTGGAGTCGCGCAAAAGGTTGGGGCAGACGTTGCGCAGCGCCTTGGCTTGGGTGTTGATCGTGGTTGGGTTGATGGCGGGATATGGGTTGTGGAGCGATATCGGGCGGCAGATCATGCCGGTGCAGGCGGTCGAAGCGGGCCAGATCGTGATCCCGCGGGCCGCAGATGGGCATTATTATCTGAAACTGAGCATCGGGGGGCAGGATCTGCGCTTCATGGCGGATACCGGGGCAAGCTCGGTCGTTCTGTCGCCTGCGGATGCGCGCCGGTTGGCGATTGATCCGGCGCAACTGGTTTACACCGGGCAGGCTGTGACGGCCAATGGGGTGGTCAGGACGGCGACGGTGCAGTTGAAAGACGTGATGTTGGGTCCGTTTCGCGACGCGGTCGTTGTGGCGCAGGTCAATGAGACCGACATGGCGGGCTCCTTGCTGGGGATGGACTATCTGGGGCAGTTTTCGGTCACCATGGCGGCGGACAAGATGATCTTGACGCGGTGAAGGGGCTGAGTTTCTTAGAACGGGTAAAAAGGTTCCAACGCCGGGTGACCTAATTTGCCTATTCGTCAATGTGGTATGTTATTCCAGAAAGACTAAGGTTTGCTCACGCCATCGGGACAAAAGATGGCGCAGGGCGAGGCGCTTTTTTTCCACATCGCCGCACGTGCGCAAGTGGCCTTTGGGGAATGCCTTACGGGGCTGCACAGAGGCAGCGCGCAGCCCTGATCGGTTTGATCAAGGTGGCGCCTAGGCGAATGGCCTTCACGGCGAAGCGGGTCTTTCGGTTTTCTTGACCCAATTGCCCGTCGCGTCGGACCAGTATTGTGCGGCAATTCCCCAGCCGGTCATGCGCGCCCATTCGGCGCGGGCGGCCTCAACGGCGGCCGGGTCGCCACCGTCGAATATGAGCCAGATACGCTCGAGGCTGGTCGCCTCGGTCTGGGTCGCCTGCGCGCCTGAAAGCAAGAAAAGCGCGCGGGCAGCGTTGGTGATGGGGCCCGCGCCGAGGAGGATGGGTTGGGCGGCGTCCTGACCGCTGCCTTCGACACCATGGGGCAGGAAACTGTCGGCAGGGTCGAGCCAGAGACGGCTCTCGAGATGACGGATCAAATCGGCATCGGGACTGCGGATCATCACGCGCCAGCCCTGACCCACGGCGCGGGTCAGGATCGTGGTCAGCGTGTCATCAAGGCCCTTGGTGGTCAGGTGATAGAACATTGCGGTCGCAGCGGCGGGCATGGGCTTAGTGCGTTTCGTATCTGTCGCGGATCAGGCGGTTCAAGGCCATGACGCCCCAGCCAGTCGCCCCTTTGGGTGACAGGGGCAGGTCTGTCTTGACCAAGGCTGCACCCGCGATGTCAAGATGGATCCACGGCATCCCGTCCTTGATGAAGCGCTTGATGAACTGCGCAGCGGTGATCGCCCCGCCCTCACGCCCGCCGACATTCATCATGTCGGCGATGCGGCTTTTCAGACGGTCGTCATAGGCCTGACCCATGGGCATGCGCCATGCCCCCTCGCCCTCGGCCTCGGCGGCCCTGAGAAAGTCGCTGCAAAAGCTGTCATCATTCGAGAACACACCAGCGTTTTCATGGCCCAAAGCGACGATGATCGCCCCGGTCAGCGTGGCGAGGTTGATGACTGCTGCGGGCTTGAAGCGCTCTTGCGCATACCACAACACGTCTGCCAACACGAGGCGACCCTCGGCATCGGTGTTGATGATTTCAACGGTGTCGCCCTTCATCGAAGCCACCACGTCGCCGGGGCGGGTGGCGCGCCCGTCAGGCATGTTTTCGACGATGCCGACGAGGCCCACGACATTGGCGCGGGCCTTGCGCTGGGCCAAGGTGCGCATCAGGCCGGCCACGACCCCTGCCCCGCCCATGTCCATTGTCATCTCCTCCATTCCGCCGGCTGGTTTCATCGAGATACCGCCGGTGTCAAAGACAACGCCCTTGCCAACGATGGCGAGTGGGGCGGCGTCGGCTGCGCCGCCCCGCCATTGCATCACGACAACCTTTGACGGCGATTCTGAGCCTTGGCCGACTGCCAGCAGCAGGTTCATGCCCAGATGTTGAAGCTGCTCTTCCTCCAGAACCTCGACATCAAGGCCGAGGTCGCGCAGGGCGGCGAGGCGGTGGGCGAATTCATAGGTGGTCAGGATATTGGCAGGTTCGTTGACGAGGTCACGGGTGAAGTGGACGCCTGCCGCCACAGCGGCCATTTCGGCATAGGCGGTTTCGGTCTGATGATGGGCGACGGCGGTCAAGGTGACGGGGCCGGTTGCTTTCTTTTCGGCGGTTTTGTGGTGTGCGAACTCATAGGCGCGCAGGGTCAGGCCAAAGGCCACGTCGGCCGCACGAGGATGTGTTTCGGTGACCACGAGGCAGCCCGGTGTGCCGACGAGGCTGCGGCCGATCATGCCACCGGCCTTGCGCGCCTGCGCCTGGGTGGCACGGCGCGGAAGACGGATGAGGTTCAGCATTTCGGTTTGCAGACCCGTGGGAAAGGCCAGTTCGACGCCTTCGCCGGGTTTGGTTTTGATCCAGGCCTCGGAAGCCATGGCGCGGGTCAGGGCACCACGGGTCAGCCTGTCGAGTCTGCGGGCGGCGGTGGTTTTGGGGGCGTCGCTGTCGGCCAGCAGGGCGATACGGCGGCTTTCGGTGGCAAGGCTATCGAGCGCCGTCGGCGCGAAGATGGGCTGGACGAGATGGGACATGGCAAGCCTTTCGTGGGCGGAGTGGGGTTGGCGGAATGGGGTCGCGGCTTTTGGCCAAGGCTAGACCCCGACTGTGCAAATGGCCAGATAGCAGTTTTACACCGCCCGCTTTTGCAGTAGCGTCAGCCTGAGGGCAGCAGGGAGCCGATGGCGGTGCCGCGATTTGACCGTTATCTGATGGCGCAGCTGATGGCGCATTTTGGGTTCTTTGCGCTGGTGCTGGTGGCGGTCTATTGGATCAACCGGGCGGTCGTCTTGTTTGACAAGTTGATGAGTGATGGGCACTCGGCGCTGGTGTTCGTGGAATTGTCGCTGTTGAGCCTGCCCAACGTCATCCGGCTGGTGCTGCCGTTTGCGGGGTTTGTCGCGTCAGTCTTTGTCGCCAACAAGTTGATTTCGGAAAGTGAACTGGTGGTGATGCAGGCGACGGGGTTCTCGCCGCTTCGGATGGCAAGGCCGGTGTTGTATTTCGGGTTGGTCGTGGCGCTGATGATGGGGGCATTGGTGAATCTGCTCGTGCCGCTTAGCCGCGAGCAGATGGTGACGCAGCGCGCGGCGCTGGCCGAAAACATCACGTCGCGGTTTTTGACCGAGGGGCAATTTACGCATCCGAGTCACAACGTTACCTTCTACGTCAATCAGATTGATGCCAGCGGGCAGTTGCGCGATGTGTTCTTGGAGGATGAGCAGCGGGCGGATCAGACCACGACCTATACGGCGCGCAGGGCGCTGTTCGTGAAGGGCGACAGTGGGCCAAAGCTGATCATGCTGAACGGCATGGCGCAGACTTTGGACCGGGAAAGCTTGCGTTTGTCGGTCACGCGCTTTACCGATTTTACCTATGATCTGGGGGGGCTGTTTGTCGCATCCGGGGGGCATCAGCGCGGTCTGACGGAAATCGCCTCGGGCGAACTGCTGTCAAATCGGGAAAGGGTGCTGGCAGAAACCGGCGCCAGCCCGCAGGAATTGACCTATGAGATCAACAGCCGGATTGCCGAGCCATTTCTGGCGGCGTCGGTCGTGTTGATCGGCTTTGCATGTCTGTTGCTGGGTGGGTTCAGCCGCTTGGGGCTGTGGCGACAGATCGGCTTTGCCGCCGTGTTGCTGGTCGTGGTGCAAGGGGTCGTGACTGTGGCGCCGCAACTGGGCCAAAGTCTGTCACAGGGGTGGATTCTGGCATATGCCGCACCGGTGACGGGTATGGCGATTGCGGGTATGCTGCTGTGGGTTGCGGGGCGACCGCATTCAGGTCGGACGGGGCGAGGCAGTGCTGTGTTGGGGGTAGCATGACGCTGAACCTGTATATCGCAAGGCGGTTCGTATGGCTGTTCGTGCGGATATTCATGGGCGTTTTCGCGATGATGGTCATGATTGATCTGATCGACGAATTGCGCAGCTTTGAGGATCCGGGCATCACGCTGGGCCAAGCAGCCACGCTGGCGCTGATGAATGTGCCGGCGACGATTTATCGGGTGTTGCCGTTGATCCTGATCCTGGCGGCGATCGGGCTTTTTCTTGGCATGTCGCGGTCATCGGAATTGGTGGTTGTGCGGGCGGCGGGGCGATCTGGTCTGACCTTTCTGCTGTCGCCTGTGGTTACGGCATTGTGCATCGGCGCCTTTGCGGTGTCGGTGCTGAATCCGATCGTCGCTGCCACCTCGAAACGCTATGACATCCTCTCTGCCGGATACAAGCGCGGCGGATCAATCCTGTCACTGGCCGATGGTGCCTTGTGGTTGCGACAGAGCAGCCCCGAGGGTCAGACCGTCATCCACGCCAAACGCGCCAATCCGGACGGGACTGAACTTTATGAAGTAACCTTTCTGACCCTGGCCAGTGATGGCACCCCCGCCACTCGAATCATGGCCAAGGGGGCGAGGTTAGAGAGCGGGTTCTGGAGCATCGCAGAAGGCAAGTCATGGCCGCTGGACGCTGCCAATCCGGAACGCAGCGCTGTTGTCCTGCCCGACGGTACCGCGATAGCCACTGACCTGACGAAAGACCGCATTCGCGACAGTTTTGGCACGCCGAGCGCGGTCAGCTTCTGGGACCTGCCTGCCTATATAGCGCAGTTGGAGCGGGCAGGCTTTTCGGCTCGCAGCCACAAGGTCTGGCTTCAAATGGAGTTTGCACAGCCTTTGCTGCTGGTGGCGATGGTGTTGATTGCCGCAGGCTTTACCATGCGGCATGCACGGACCACGACCACGTCGAGCATGGTCTTGACGGCCTTGTTGTGCGGGATTGGCGCGTTCTTTCTGCGCAATCTGGGGCAGATCTTGGGTGAAAATGCTCAGGTGCCGGTATTTCTGGCTGCCTGGACAGTGCCAGTCGCCGCGACAATGCTGGCTTTGGGCCTGTTGCTGCATCTGGAGGATGGCTGATGCGGCGGCTGTACGCGGCTCTGTTGGCCATGTTGGTCAGTGCGCAAGTGACGGCGGCGCAGGATCAGGCCATTCTGATCGCGGATCAGGTCAGCGTTAAGTCTGGCACAACTTTGGCAGCCACAGGTCATGTCGAAGTACTTTTCAAGGGCCAGAGCTTGAATGCAGAGGCGGTCATCTATGATCAGACTGCGGATCGGTTGATGATAACGGGGCCGATCCGCATCGAGGATGCCGCTGGCAATGTATTTCTGGCCGCGCAGGCCGATCTGTCGGCCGAAATGACCGAGGGGTTGCTGACTTCGGCCCGGCTGGTGTTGAACCAGAAGTTGCAAATGGCCGCCGCGGAAATTGTGCGCAGCGAGGCGGGCAACATCACTGAATTGCGGTCGGTTGTTGCGTCAGCCTGCACGATCTGTGCCGGTTCGACCACACCGCTTTGGGAAATTCGGGCACGCGATGTGGTGCATGATGCCGCAGAACAGCAGATCTACTTCAGCGGGGCGCAGTTGCGTTTCTATGGCGTTCCGGTGATGTATCTGCCCTATCTGCGGGTGCCAGACCCAACCCTGAAGCGCGCCACAGGCTTTTTGATGCCCAGATTGGTGTCAACCACGAAACTGGGCTCAGGTGTCAAGCTGCCCTACTTCGTCACGCTGGGTGACAGCCGCGACCTGACCTGGACACCCTATCTGACAAATCAGGGCTTCAGGACGCTGGCGATGCGCTATCGCGAAGCGTTTAGCGACGGTGCGATCGAGGTCAAGGGCGCGGTATCGCAGGACAGCTTCGGCCCGACACCGCTGCGGGGCTATCTGTCGGCCGCGGGGAATTTCGACCTGGGGCAGGATTACCGGCTGTCATTCTACGGCATTGCCGTCAGCGACGATGCCTATCTGTTCGATTACGACATTTCGACGGCGGACCGTCTGGAAAGCAGGATTGGCCTGACGCAGGTGCAGCGCGATCTGAGTTTTTCGGCCCAGTTGGTCGGATTTCAATCACTGCGCGAGGGCGATTCCAATCTGCTGTTGCCGACCACAATGACCGACTTTTCCTATGAAAAGCGGTTTGGGTTGATGCTGATTGGCGGGTCGGCCGGGTTGAAGTTCGATACCCACAGCGAATATCGCAAGTCCGACAGCCCATTGGACAGCGTGGGTCTTGGCACGGCGGACGGGCGCGATCTGGGGCGGATCAGCATCGGCTTTGACTGGAACCGCAACTGGACCTCGGCTGGCGGGCTGGCGCTGTCGGCGATGGGCGAGACGGCTTATGACAGCTATGGGATCGCGCAAGATGCCATATATGAGGGTCGCCCGCAGCGTCTGTCGGGGGCGGCGGGGGTGGAACTGCGCTGGCCCTTGGTCAAGGTCGGGGCAAATGGCCTGTCGCAGGTATTGGAGCCGGTGATGCAGTTCGTGACCTCAAGTCAGCCGCATCCAGACATTCCGAACGGTGATTCGACCTTGGTCGAGTTTGATGAGGGCAATCTTTACGCATTGGACCGGTTTCCCGGTGCCGATGCTGTCGAGGCGGGGCAACGGGTCAATCTGGGCCTGTCATGGTTGCGCGATGAACCATTGGGTTGGACGCTGGGTGTCACGGCGGGGCGGGTATTGCGATGGGCCGATGAGGAACAGTTCAGCGCAGCCACGGGGCTGGATGGGCAACAGTCGGACTGGCTGCTGGCCGCATCGATCCGCAATGCCGAAGGCTTGGCACTGACGAGCAGGCTGGTCTTGACCCCGTCGATGGACCTGACCAAGGGCGAAATGCGGTTCGACTATACGCGGCCCGGCCTGACCTTGGCGGGTGGCTATGCCTTGATCCGGGCCGATGCCAGCGAAACGCGCGAACAGACCTCGTCGGAAATCCGCCTGTCGGCGAAAAGCGAACTGACGCGCAACTGGACGGCGGATATGATCGGACGCTATGATATACGCTTGGCGAGGATTGCGGAATCGGGGGTAAACCTTACATATCGCAACGAATGCATTGATGTGGCGCTTTCAGTCTCGCGCAACAATTCGTCCTCGTCTAGTCTGTCACCGTCCACCATTTTTGGTCTGTCCGTCGAATTGTTGGGATTTGGTGGCAGTTCATCCGCCGGCCCGGCGCGCACCTGTGCCAGATAGATACAAGGGATAACAGATCATGGAACCCAAGCTGATGACCCTGAATGGCCTGATGCAAGCGACGCTGAGGCTGGTATGGTTTGCCATAGTTCTGATGGGTGGGGCGCCGCTGGCCTTGGCGCAACAGGACGGATTTGCGCCCAAGGCCTATGTCGGTGCGCGGGTGATCAGCCAGTATGAATACAAACAGCGGGTGTTGATGATGACCTTGCTGCGGCAGCCCGGCGACATCTCGGCGCTGGCGCTGTCGGGCTTGATCGACGATGCGCTGAAGCGGGGCGCTGCCACGGCCCTAGATGTCACGGTATCGCCCGAAGAGGTCAACGCTGCGATGACGGAGTTTGCCGGGCGGGCAAACCTGCCGCTGGAGGAGTTCCTCAAGGCCCTGGCGCAGAACGGGGTCGAGGCGGAAACGCTGCGCGATTTTCTTGAGGCCGGGCTGTTGTGGCGCGGTGTGATCCGGACGAAATTCGCGGAAGCGACCCAAATCTCGGATGCAGAGATTGACCGAGCAATTGCGGCGGGTGCGGGGTCGGGTGGCGAGCGGCGGTTGCTGCTGTCACAGATCGTCTTGCCGACCGGAGGCGAGACCGACGCGATGACGTTGGCGCAACGGATCCGGCTGACCGCGACCACGGAGAAAACCTTTGGTGTGGCGGCGAGAAACTATTCCAAGGCCGACAGTGCCAAGGCGGGCGGTGCTTTGGGCTGGATCGGCGCATCGGCCTTGCCAGCCGCGGTGGCGGGCCAATTGTTGGCGTTGAAGGTGGGCGAAGTGTCCGAGCTGATCGAAGTGCCAGGGGCGGTGCAACTGTATTTCCTGCGCGATATCAGCGTGGCAGACGGGGCTGCCAAGGGCGCGCCCGAGGTCGAATATGTCTTGTTTGCGGCCCCTGCGGGCACTGATCTGGCGCGCGTGCAGGCGCGGCTGGACCGTTGTGACGACATTTATACTGCGGCGCGCGGATTGCCCACCGAAAGCCTGCAGCGCATGACCGTGCCCGAGGCAGGGTTGCCAGCAAATCTGCGAAACGCGCTGGCAGGTCTGGATGCCGGCGAAAGCGTCGTTCTGCCTGGCGCTGTGCCGACGCTGGTGATGTTGTGCGCGCGACGCCCACAATCTGACATTTCCCCGTCTCGCGCTGATATCAGCGGCAATCTGCTGAACAGCAAACTGGGTCAGATCGCGGAAACGTATATGACCGAGTTGAAATCCAACACCTTTATCCGCATTCCATGACCCTTCCGGTAGCAATGACGTGCGGCGAACCGGCCGGGATCGGCCCTGAGCTGGCGATGTCGGCCCGGATTGCCTTGGGCGCCGCCCTGCCCTTTTTCTGGATCGGCGATCCGCGGCATTTGCCCGACGGGCCCTGGCAGGAACTGGACGATCCGCAGGACGCCGTGTTGGTTGCGCCGCATGTTTTGCCTGTGTTGGTGCATAAGTTTGATGGGGATGGGGTCAAGGGTCGGGCGGACCCGCGCAATGCAAAAGGCGTAATCGAGGTCATCGCCCGGGCCGTTGATCTGACAAAGGCCGGCAAGGCCGCAGCCATCTGTACCGCCCCCATTCACAAAAAGGCCCTGCAGGACGGCGCGGGCTTTGCCTATCCCGGCCATACCGAATATCTGGCCCATCTGGCGGGCGACGTGTCGGTGGTGATGATGCTGGCCTGCGACCTGCTGCGCGTTGTGCCAGTGACCATTCACATCGCCCTGTCCGAAGTCCCGCGCCGTTTGACGGCGGCCTTGCTGGAACAGACCATCCGACTGACCCATGCTGGACTGGTCCGGGATTTCGGAATTGCCGCACCACGTCTGGCCGTTGCCGGGCTGAACCCCCATGCCGGCGAAGGTGGTGCCATGGGTCACGAAGAGATCACGCTGATCGCCCCCGTGCTGGCCCGTTTGCAGGGCGAGGGGATGGATTTGCGCGGGCCCATGTCGGCGGATACAATGTTTCATGCCCGCGCAAGGGCTGGGTATGATGCCGCAATCTGCATGTATCACGATCAGGCGCTGATCCCGATCAAGACGCTGGATTTTGACGGCGGGGTGAATGTGACCTTGGGGTTGCCGTTCATCCGCACCTCGCCCGACCATGGCACCGGGTTTGACATTGCGGGTCGGGGTGTGGCGCGGGTTGACAGCACTGTAGCGGCTCTGCGCTTGGCAGCCAAGATGGCACAGGGGCGCGCGACTTGGGCATGATCGACGGTTTGCCGCCGCTGCGCGATGTAATCAAGGCTCATGACTTGATTGCCAAGCGGCAACTGGGGCAAAACTTTCTGCTGGACCTGAACCTGACCGCCAAGATTGCCCGACTTGCGGGCGATCTTTCGGCTTGTGACGTGCTGGAGGTCGGGCCGGGGCCAGGTGGTTTGACACGGGGTCTGCTGGTCGAAGGGGCGCGGCGGGTTCTGGCGATTGAAAAGGACGCGCGTTGCATTGCGGCTTTGGATGAGATTGCCGGGCTCTATCCGGGGCGGTTGACGGTGCTGAACGCGGATGCCTTGACGGTGGATGTGTCGGCCCATCTCGCACCGCCCGTGCGGGTGGTCGCGAACCTGCCCTATAACGTGGGCACGGAATTGCTGATCCGATGGCTGACACCCGCCGTCTGGCCCCCCTTTTGGCAAAGCCTGACGCTGATGTTTCAAAAAGAGGTTGCCGAAAGGATCGTGGCCAAACCCCGCACCGAGCATTACGGGCGGCTGGCGCTGCTGGCGCAATGGCGGGCCGAGGCGCGGATCATCATGCATCTGCCACCCGAAGCGTTCACGCCGGCACCCAAGGTACATTCGGCCGTGGTCCATCTGACGCGACTGGAGGTGCCGCGATATCCAGCCGACGAGACCAAGCTGAACCGCATCACAACCATGGCCTTTGGCCAAAGGCGCAAGATGCTGCGGTCAAGCCTGAAGGCAATGGGGCCCGAGATCGAGAACAAGCTGCGCGATGTCGGCATAGACCCCACGGCGCGGGCTGAGGAGATCGGGCTGGACCGGTTTTGTGCGCTGTCGATGATTGTGTGAAGCGCGGGTCGCGTACCTGACAGACACCTGCCCTGACTCGAGAGGCAGGGCAAACCCGAATATGCAAAAGAACGAGATCAGTCGGTCGAAACTTCAGGGGAAACTTCGGACTGTCCCGGCTCGGCCGAGGCTGGATCGGCCTTCTTGACGGTGCGTGGACGCGGTGCAAGGCGCGGCTTGGCCGCCGTTTCTGGCGCGGCTTGTTCGTCAACCGCCCTTGGCTCCGCTGCCGGTTTGGCACGCGGCTTGGATAGAGGCTTGGAGGCCACAACCGGCATCGGCGGACTCATCGGTACCAGAACGGGTTGTACTGCGACAGGCTGAGTTTCTACGGACCGGCGAGATTCGACAGGCTCGGATTCAGCGATCCGGGTTTCAACCATTTGCGGGGCGGGTTGTGGCACCGTGCGCTCGACCTGCGCCTGTTCGACACGCTGCGGGTAGCCGCGGCGGTTTTCGTCGCGAGGCCGGTCAAAGCGCAGCCGATCATTACGGCGTTGATCGTCATTGCGGGACTTGGGTGCGGCCTCGGGCGTTTTGACAAGACCGGTTTCGTCGTCGCGGATATGATCGACAAGATCATGGGCTGTGATCAGCGGTTGTTCATCCGGCACATCATGGCGATAATCGCGCGACGAATCCGCACGGAAATCGCCACGCGGTTCGGGTCGATAGTCATTGCGGTCACGCGGTTGATCGTTTTGAGGACGGTCAGCGTTCGCGCGCTCGTTTTGTTGGCGATCAAACTGCTGTCGGTCACTTTGTGAGCGGTCGTTTTGCTGACGGTCGTTCTGCTGGCGGTCGCGGGGCTGGTTTTGGCCGTTCTGGTTACCGTTCTGTCCACCACTGTAACTGCCCGTCTGGTTGCCTTGCTGCTGATAGGGTGCCCGGACGTCCTGTTCTGCGGCAATTTCGCGGTTCGCTTCGGCCAGCAGGCGGGTGTAGTGTTCGGCGTGTTGCAAGAAGTTTTCCGCGGCCACGCGATCATTCGACAATTGGGCATCACGCGCCAGAAACTGATATTTTTCAATCAATTGGGCGGGCGTACCGCGCACCTTACCTTCGGGCCCAGAGCTGTCGAAGACGCGGTTGATGATATTGCCTAGGGTGCGCGGGCGGTTCGTTTTCGAACGCGAACGGGACTTGGAAGAGCGCATTGTGTCCTTTGATCCAGATATCCGCCTGACCAGCGCAAGACACTTCCGGTGTCTTTTCCCCAACGGGTGTGCAGTCAAGGTCGGGTTGGTACACGCATCAGGCTTGACCAGAACTTAGCCCGCCCCATTCCGTGTGCTGACGTCTAAGCATGGCGCGGATCGGCAGACAAGCGGTTTTTGCGCTGATGGGGCAGTTCCGGCAAGAATTCCGCTAAAATCCCTGTCATTTGCGGTTTCTTGCGATCAGCAGGGCTTTTGGGCGGTAACGACACGGTCTCGACCGTCAATATCGGGTCGCGTCTTGATCTGCGTCAGGCCGCGGGCTTGGAACAGGGCTACGACGGCGGGGCCTTGGGTCGGGCCGATCTCGACCATCAGGCGGCCACAGGGCGCCAGATGTGCGGGCGCCTCTTCGGCAATGCGGCGGTAGGCGTCCAGGCCGTCGCCACCGGGTGTCAGGGCGAGGTGAGGCTCCCAATCGCGGACCTCGGGGGCGAGGGTGTTCATTTCGGTGGCTGCGATATAGGGCGGGTTTGCAACGATCAGGTCAAACAGGCCAGAGACAGCGCTGCACCAGTCCGATTGCGCAAAGGTGGCGCGGTCGACACCCAGCGAGGCCGCATTGCGGCGGGCCACGGCGAGGGCCGCCTGTGAAATATCGGTGCCGAGGCCTTGGGCCTGATCCATGTCCAGCAGCAGCGACAAGAGAATGCAGCCCGACCCCGTGCCGAGGTCGAGAAGCCGGGTAAACGGGTGTTCGAGGGCGGCGGCGACGAGGGTTTCGGTGTCGGGGCGGGGGTCAAGAACGTCAGGGGTAACGGCGAAGACATGACGCCAGAAGCAACGCTGGCCGGTGATTTGGGCTATGGGTTGGTGGGCTTCGCGGGCTTGGAGGTCGGTTTGGTAACGGCTTTGGGCCTCGGGCGAAACCGGGTCGGCCAGATGCAGGGTCAGCCTGTCTGGCGCTACGCCCATGGCATGGGCAAGCAGCAGGCGGGCGTCGCGGGAGGGGGTTTCGATGCCGGCGGAGTGCAGGCGGGGGATGGCGGCGCGCAGCAAGTCGGCTGCCGTCATCCCTCCATCTCGGCAAGCTTGGTGGCTTGATCATGGGCGACAAGTGCGTCGATGACCTCGGACAGATCGCCGCTCATGATTTGGGCGAGGGAATAGAGCGTCAGGTTGATGCGGTGATCGGTCATGCGGCCTTGGGGGAAGTTATAGGTACGGATGCGCTCGGACCTGTCACCGGAACCGACCTGCGACTTGCGATCGGCGGCGCGGGCGGACTCGACGCGTTCGCGTTCAAGGGCGTAGAGACGGGCACGCAGCACCTGCATGGCGAGGTCCTTGTTGCGATGCTGGGATTTCTGGGCTGACGTCACGATCATCCCGGTGGGCAGGTGGGTGATGCGCACAGCCGAATCCGTGGTGTTGACATGCTGTCCCCCCGCGCCGGACGCGCGCATCGTGTCGATTCGCAGGTCGGAGGCTGGGATGACCAGGTCCACCTCTTCGGCCTCGGGCAGCACCGCCACGGTTGCGGCAGAGGTGTGGACGCGGCCCTGCGCCTCGGTTTCAGGCACGCGCTGGACGCGGTGGACACCGGATTCGAACTTCAACCTTGCAAAGACGCCTTCGCCTTTGACCGAAACCGAAACCTCCTTGATGCCGCCGAGATCGCTGTCTTGCTGGTCAAGGATTTCGAAGCTCCAGCCTTGGGACTCGCAGTAGCGCTGATACATGCGCAGCAGATCGCCGGCGAAGAGGGCGGCCTCGTCGCCGCCCGTGCCGGGGCGAATTTCGAGAATGGCGGGGCGGGCGTCGGCGGCATCTTTGGGCAGCAGCGACAGTTGCAGCCGATGCTCGATTTCGGGGACTCGCTGCTTGAGGAGCGGCAGTTCATCCTCGACAAGGGCCCTTATCTCAGGGTCGGCAAGCATCTGTTCCGCTTGAGCGACGTCGTCAAGCGCCTGACGATAGGCGGCGATTTCGTCGGCGACGGGTTTGAGATCGGAATATTCCCGACTGAGGGTGGCGATTTCCGTCGGGGTGGCGCCTGCGTTGAGTTTGGCTTCGAGAAACTCGAAACGCTGGGTGATCTGGGCGAGTTTGTCTAAGGGGACCATGGGCGCGGTTTGGCGTGGAATTGTCATTGGGTCAAGGGTGGCACTGGGGCGCTGCCCCAGACCCCGGAATATTTGGGCCAAAATGAAAGGGCAAGCGGGATGTCATGAGGCCGGGGTTAAAGGATTTGCCGGGGCGGGGCATTTTGCATGTACCGCGATTGAGAGCGACCAATTGACGGTCTTTGACGGAGTAATCCAGACCCGTCGCTCGCTGGGCCATCGGCCACGACGCTGTTTGGGTTACAGTTCGCGGCAGTAGCGCAGGAGGACAAGCCGATGGTAGCGGTCGGGCGGGATGGGTTGGTCAAGGCTTTGGGGTCTTGACGCCGGACCATTTGGCATGCCGATTTTCCACCATGCATGCCTATATGTTTGATTTTATGCAGAAATCAGTGTTTTCTTAACTTAGGGGCGAGCGATCCTATCTGCCGGGCTTGGTTGTGCGTGCCGGTGGCAGATCTTGGCTCGCCTGTCTTTTGCCGGGGTCGGTCATCTGACCGCAGCGTCGTTGCAGGTCACAGACCCGCGAGCCAGGTCCGCAGGCGGGCGGTGTTGACGCCAAGGTCGTTTTTGCCAAAACGCTGGCGGGCAAAGACATCGAGGCGGGTGCCTTGGGCGGTCTGGCGCAGTTGGGCTGTGGTATAGTCGGGAAAGCCCATCAGGCGTGAGCGGGTGATCCAGGTCGTCAGTCCGTCGGTTGCGGCAAGTTGAGCGGTGCGGGGTGTCGCTCGGGCTATGGCGTCGAGTTTCGCAAGCACCGTGGACGGATCTTCGGCCAAAAGACACGTGGCGCGGGCGCCGTTGCGCAGAGTGCGGACATGGCTTGCGCAGGGGCCCGGCACGGCGTGTGTCTCATCCGTGATGGTGACATGCCAGACTGCGGGGTCGGAGGGGGCCAGACGTATCCAGAGCGGCACCGCGATGGCGGCGATCACGATCAAGCCAATCACATACCACACGTTTGCGTCATCCTATCTTTGCGGCCGGGCTATCGCTGCGTCCGGGCCCAGTGATACAGGCAGATCAGATCATAGGCGACATGGGCACCCGCGATGGCGGTCGCACCTGTCGTGTCATAGGGGGGGGAAACCTCGACCACGTCACCGCCGACCATGTTGATACCGGCGAGGTCGCGCAGCATCGCCGCCGCCTGCCACGAATGCAGGCCGCCCCAGACCGGCGTGCCGGTTCCTGGGGCGGCGGACGGGTCGAGGGCGTCAATGTCAAATGTCACGTAGGTCTTTGAATTGCCGACAATATCCTTGATGCGGGCCACGGCGTCGGCGGGGCCCTGTTCGTGGACCCGCCGGGCGTCGATGACGTGGAAGCCAAGGTAATCCTCGGTTGTGGTGCGGATGCCGATCTGGACCGATCGGGTCGGATCGACCAGACCCAGTTTCACGGCCTTGTACATCATGGTGCCGTGATCGATACGGGTCATGTCGTCATCGGGCCACAGGTCGGAATGGGCGTCGAAATGTACGACCGAGAGCGGGCCGAATTTGGCGGCATAGGCCTGCAGGATCGGCAAGGTGATGTAATGGTCGCCGCCCAGCGTGATGGTCCCCACCCCCGCCGCAAGGATGGTGGCGATATGCGCCGTGAGGGTGGCGGGAAAATCAGCAGTCTTGGCATAGTCGAAGGCACAGTCGCCATAGTCGATAATATCAAGCTGTTCCAAGGGGTTGGTAGGCCAGCCATAGGGCGGGTCATAGGGCATCAGCGCTGACGCCTCGCGGATGGCGCGGGGGCCGAAGCGGGTGCCGGCGCGGTGCGTGACGGCCTGGTCAAAGGGAACACCCGTCACAGCCAGATCGACGTCGGTCAGGTCCTTGGTATAGGTGCGGCGCAGGAACGAGGTCGCGCCGCCAAAGGCGTTTTCAAACGCAAGGCCACGGTGGTGGGCGCGGGTGAAGGCGGTGTCGGTTTCATCTTTGGCGTCTTCGAGGGCCATGGCAGACTCGCGTATGAGGGTGGCGCTGTCGTCGGGGCTGAGACGGCGCTGGTCGGACGTGGCGAGACATAGGCGTTGAGGCGGGGTTGTCAACGCAAGACGGCGTGCGGTGGTGTAACCTGATGATTTCAGGCAAATTAGCGCAAGGCCGACGACCTACAACCGGCCTACAACACGCCTACATTCTTACGACAGTGTGCAAGAGTTGCGCGCACAGCCACGGAAGCCGGGTTGACGTTAACCTTTTGCGGCGAATCAGGTGGCCAGCGCCCTGCCCTGCCCCCATCCTGCCGCCCCCTGCCCTGTTCGGCTGGCGGCGCGATCCCCGTCTTGCGGACCCGGTCAGCGCTGGCGCAGGTTGCGGCACACCATCAGCTTCATGTCCCGAATCAATTCGTCGCGCATCAGGCCCAAGGCACGCTCGAGCCCCGCTTGTCCGGCCGCGGCAAGTGGGAACAGGTAGTAGGAGCCGACACCAACGGCGCGGGCCCCGAGCGACAGCGCCTTGAGGACATGGGTGCCACGGGTCACACCGCCAGCCATCAAGATGTCAAGACGGTTGCCTGCGACGTCCACGACCTCGGCCAATTGGTGAAAGGGGGCACACGAGCCGTCAAGCTGGCGGCCGCAATGGTTGGACAGATTCACCGCGTCGCGGCCGATTTCGGCGGCGCGCAGCGCATCGGCGGCGGCCATCACGCCCTTGAGGCAGAACTTGCCGCCCCAATCCTGGATCATCTGGGCGACATCGGACAAGGTCATGTCGGGGTCGAGCATCTCGAGGAAATAGCGGCTGATCGACATGGTGGTGCCACCGAGATTGATATGGCTGTCAAGCTGCGGCAGGGACCGCGCCTTGGCGCGCAGATCGTCCAGCGTCCAGCGTCCAGAGTGCTTTGAGGGCGAAGTCCATCAAGGCGGAAGGTTTGGGGCGGAAGGGGATGCCAAAACCGCTGCGCTTGTCACGTTCGCGGTTGCCACCGGTGATGCTGGCGACGGTCAGCTACAGAACCTCGACCCCGGCGCTGCGGGCGCGGTCCATCAGGGTCTTGTTCAGCGCGGTCGTGGTGAAAGCAGAACTGGTGGACTTGCGGTCTTTTATGGGCGGCGCGCAGATCCTTGATCGAGGCAGTGCCAGGGCTGGAGACGCCGAACATGGTGCCGAACTTGGCGGCGGCGGCACGCACTGCGCATGTTCGCCCATCGGATGGCACATGCGTTGCCGAGCCGTGGATGAGCAATAGACTGGCATGGCGAGTTTTTGGCCTATGACGGTGACGGAAAGGTCAGCATTGCCGATACCGCAGAGCACGGATGGCAAAGGGTCGCAATCGTCAAAGGCGGCGGCCTTGCGGCGTTTGGACAGCGCGTCATCTGCGCCGCCGTGGATATCGTGAAGATCGGACCCGTCACGCGGCGACGGGTCAGGTCGCGAAAGTCCTTATGGATGTGACAGGCGTTCAGGTGCGTGAGGCTTCCGGGGTTGAGGATCAGCCGATACGGTGGCCCTCGCGGATCAGGTCGTCGGTGACGTGGGCAATGGCCTTTTCAAGGGTTTCGGCAATGAAATCAACGTCGGATTCGGTGATGATCAGCGGCGGCGACATCACGTTCAAATGCCCGATGGGGCGCACCAGCAGGCCGAGGCTTTCAGCCATGTTGGAGATGCGTTTGCTTTCGCCCACGCTGTCGGGCAGCGGTGCCTTGGTGGCTTTGTTCGCGACATTTTCGACGCAGAGCATCAGTTTGCAGCCGCGAACCTGACCGACCAGCGGCAGCCTCTCCAGTTCCCGCATGCGCGTTTCAAAATAGAGGCCGATCTTGGTTGCGTTTGCGAGCAATTGTTCGCGTTCCATGATCTGAATATTCTTCAGCGCTGCGGCGCAGGCGACGGGGTGGCCGGAATAGGTCAGGCCAGAGGTGAACCAGCGTTCGCCGCCCTGCGCCATGACAGACCAGATACGGTCAGAAAAGATCAGTGCGCCCAGGGGGATATAGCCCGAGGTCAGGCCCTTGGCCGTGCAGATCATGTCGGGTTGAACGCCGAATTCGGCGAGGCTGGCGAACCAGTGGCCAAGGCGGCCAAAGGCGGTGACGACTTCGTCGGCGATGAAGAGGATGTCGTGTTGCTGGCAGACTTGCCACATGCGTTTGAGGTAGCCTTCCGGCGGGATGATGATGCCGCCCGAGGCCTGGATCGGTTCGGCGATGAAGCCACCGATGCGGTCGCGTCCCACGCGGGCGATCAGGGCCTGAAACTCGGCCACCAGATCGTCGCAGAACTGCGCCTCGGTCATACCATCGGGGCGGCGGTAGGGGTTGGGGCAGGACAGGTGATGAATGCCGTCGGTTTTGTAGCGGAATTCCTCGACACGGTCGCCGGGACGTTTGCCGACCGATTGCGACAGATAGGTCGAGCCATGATAGGAATGATCGCGGGCGACGATGTCGGTCTTGGTCGGGTTGCCGTTGGCATGGTGGTAATAGGCGACCATGCGGATGGCGGTGTCGACGGCGGTCGAGCCGCCGGTGGTGAAATGGACACGGTTCAGGTCACCCGGCGCGAGGTCTGCCAGTTTGGCCGACAGGCGGGCGGCGGGGTCGTTGGTCATGTCGACAAAGGTGTTGGAGAAGGCAAGACGCTCGACCTGATCGGCGATGGCATCGGCCATTTCGCGGCGGCCAAGGCCGATATTGGTGCACCAAAGGCCGCCCACGGCATCAAGATAGCGCGTCCCGGCGGCGTCCCACAGATAGGCGCCCTGGCCCCGGGTGATGACCAGCGACCCGTCACGTTCAAAGGGGCCGAAATTTGTCCATGGATGCAGGGCATGGGCGCGGTCCATCTGCCACAGGTCCTGGTTGGGCAAGGTGGCTGGCATTGGGACGCTCCAGGTCTGTTGAGGTTCGGCGGTTGTCGGGCGTGGCCAGGCAAGAGAGTATTTAGGCCAGTATGAAGGGGATCGGAAGCGTTTGTGACCGGATATGGCGGGCGAGGCGTGGCCACGGGCGTTGGGGGAGGTGTTGCAGGGTTTCTGGGAGGTGCAGGTGAGAGCGAAGTCGCTGCGGTGTGTGCGGGCGTTTTTTCTTGGCGACTGCATTTTGGCCGCGGCAGCGGTGAGCGCGGGGCGGTCGTGGTTGGCGAAAGGGCGGTGGGGCATAGGTCAGATCGTGGGCAAGGTCCGCGGCTGGAGCAATTCGGGCGGGCATTATGGGAGGGGTTGGGCGCGTTCGACCAGGCGGGCGAAGAAGAAGGCGCCGATCGGGGCGGCCTCGTCGTTGAAATCATAGGCGGGGTGGTGCAGGCCCGCCGCGGGGCCGATGCCCATGAACAGATAGGCGCCGGGGCGGGCCTCGAGCATGTAGGAGAAATCCTCGGAGCCCATTTCGCGGTTGGAATTGCCGTTGGTGGCGGCCGGGCCCACGATCTCGGCGGCGGCGCGGATTGCGAAGGCGGCCTGATCGGGGTGGTTGACCGTGGCGGGATAGCCCCAGTCATAGTCGATGCGCGCCTGTACCTGATAGGCGAGGGCGTGGCCATTTATGATCTCATGGATGCGTTTCTTGAGCAGGGCGCGGACCTCGGGTTTGAAGGCGCGGACCGTGGCGCAGAACATCGCTGTTTCGGGGATGATGTTCGACGCTGTGCCGGTGTGGATTTGGGTGACCGAGATCACCGCCTCGTCCAGCGCGTGGACGTTGCGGGGGATGATGGTCTGGATCGCCTGAACCATGCCGACGACGGCCACGACGGGGTCGATGCAGTCATGCGGCGTGGCACCGTGGCCGCCTTTGCCGCTGATATGGACAAAGACGGTGTCGACCGAGGCCATCAGCGCGCCGGGCGTGGTCAGGAAATGGCCCAGGGGCACGTTGGGGGCGTTGTGGATGCCGTAGACCTGCGCGATGTCAAAACGGTCCATGATGCCTTCTTGCACCATGACCTGTCCGCCTGCCCCGTCCTCTTCGGCGGGCTGAAAGATCAGCGCGACTCGGCCGCAAAAGCGGCGCGTTTCGGCCAGGTATTTGGCCGCCCCCAGCAGCATCGTCACATGACCGTCATGACCGCAGGCATGCATCTTGCCGGGGGTGATCGAGGCATGGTCGGCGCCGGTCGCCTCGACAATCGGCAGCGCATCCATGTCGGCGCGCAGGCCGATGGTCGGCCCGGCTGTGGCACCGTTGAGGATGGCCACGATGCCCGTCCTTGCGATGCCGGTGTGGATTTCGTCGACGCCGATCTCTTGCAGGCATTGGGTGATGTAGGCTGCGGTCTGGACGCAGTCAAAGGCCAGTTCGGGATGGGCATGCAGATGCCGGCGCCAGGTCGTCATCTGCGGGGCGAAGGCGGCGATACGGTTGAGGACGGGCATGGGCTGCTCCTGCTGGCAAGGCTTTGATCAAATCGAAAAGTGCTGCGGGCTGCAACCCCTGATACTGGCCCTGATACTGGCCCTGATACCGGCCCCGATACCGGGTTTGGGGGGCGGGTGGCGGGTCTGGTTGCGTGGGTGATGGAC
>JBAXXO010000002.1:0-39281 GCA_037127855.1 Alphaproteobacteria bacterium | reverse complement strand
TGCCAGTGACCAGGGATGGATCCAGACCGGCCTCGGCCATCGCCTTTCTGGCGGCAGGGGCGTTTTCGACATCTTTGACGGCGGGCGCGGGTGCGGGCGCGGTGGCGGCGGCAGTGGCGGTGATGGCTGCGGTGGCACCCTCGCTGACCACGGCGAGGCGGGCCGAGGCCGCGACCGTGCTGCCCTCGGCTGCAATGATTTCCAGCAGGACACCGGTCACGGGGCTGGGCACCTCGACCGAGACCTTGTCGGTTTCCAGTTCGCACAGCATTTCGTCTTGCTTGACGGCATCGCCGACCTTTTTGAACCAGGTCGACACGGTCGCCTCGGACACGCTTTCGCCCAAGGAGGGCACCATTACATCGGTCATGTCATTCTCCTGCCAGCGCGTCAGTGACGAGCGTCTGCTGTTCCAGTTTGTGTTTGCTGGCCAGACCCGTGGCGGGCGAGGCTGAGGCGGCGCGCCCGGCATAGCGTGGGCGGCTGTGTTTGGTGCCGATCTTGAGCAGAAGCGTCTCGATTTCCGGCTCGATGAAATGCCAAGCGCCCTGATTTTTCGGCTCTTCCTGACACCAGACGAATTCGGCCTGCGCAAAGCGGGTCAGTTCGGCGGTCAAGGGGATTGTGGGCACGGGATATAACTGTTCCAAACGCATCAGGTAGACGTCGTCAAGGCCGCGGGCGTCGCGTTCGGCCAGAAGGTCGAAATAGACCTTGCCCGAGCACAGGACGACGCGCTTGATCTGGGCATCAGGTTTGAGGATGGTTTTCGAATGGCCGCGCTGGGCATCATCCCACAACACGCGGTGGAAGGTGGAGCCATCGGTGAAATCGGCGGCATCCGAGATGCACATCGGGTGGCGCAGCAGCGATTTCGGCGTCATCAGGATCAGCGGTTTACGAAAGTCGCGGTGCAATTGGCGGCGCAGGACATGGAAATAGTTGGCGGGCGTCGTGCAGTTGGCCACGATCCAGTTGTCATGGGCCGAGGATTGCAGAAAGCGTTCGACACGGCCCGAGGAATGCTCGGGGCCTTGGCCCTCAAACCCATGGGGCAGCAGGCAGACCAGACCCGACATGCGCAGCCATTTGCTTTCGCCCGAGCAGATGAACTGATCGAACATGATCTGCGCGCCATTGGCAAAGTCGCCAAACTGCGCCTCCCATAGTGTCAGGGCGTTGGGTTCTGCGAGGGAGTAGCCGTATTCAAAGCCCAGCACGGCATATTCCGACAGCATGGAATCGATGACTTCGAATCGCGACTGGCCGGGGCGGATATGGTTTAGGGGGTAATGGCGTTCCTCGGTCGTCTGATCGACAAAGGCCGAGTGGCGCTGACTGAAGGTGCCGCGGGTGCAATCCTGACCAGAAAGGCGGACAGGAAAGCCTTCGGTCAGCAAAGAGCCGAAGGCAAGGGCCTCGGCGGTGGCCCAATCGAAACCAGTGCCGGTGGCGAACATCTGCGACTTTGCGTCGAGCTGGCGGGCGACGGTCTTGTGCAGGTCGAAGCCTTCGGGCACGCGGGTCAGGCTGGCACCGACTTCGGCCATGGTCTCAGCCTTGATCCAGGTTTCGCCGCGCTGGTAGTTGTTCAGGTCTTTGGTGGTCAGCGACTTCCAACGGCCATCAAGCCAGTCGGCGCGGTTGGGTTTGTAATCCTTGCCGGCCTCGTATTCCTCGTTCAAACGGGCCTGAAAGGCGGCCTTCATATCCTCGATCTCGCCTTCGGGGATCAGACCATCCTTCACAAGGCGGTCTGTGTAGAGTTGCAGCGTGGTTTTCTGCTTGCGGATGCGCGTGTACATTTGGGGGTTGGTGAACATGGGTTCATCCCCCTCATTATGGCCAAAGCGGCGGTAGCAAAAGATGTCGATGACGACGTCCTTGTGGAACTTCTGGCGGAACTCGGTGGCGACCTTGGCGGCGTGGACAACGGCCTCGGGGTCGTCGCCGTTGACATGGAAGATCGGCGCTTCGACCATGAGGGCGATGTCGGTGGGGTAGGGCGAAGAGCGCGAGTAAGACGGCGCGGTGGTAAAGCCGATCTGGTTGTTGACGATGATGTGGATCGTGCCGCCGGTGCGATGACCTTTCAGGCCGGACAGGCCAAAGCATTCGGCCACCACGCCTTGGCCGGCAAAGGCGGCGTCGCCGTGCAGCAGGATCGGCAGGACCTGCGAGCGGAGGGTGTCGGCAGACTGGTCCTGTTTGGCGCGCACTTTGCCCAGGACGACGGGGTTGACCGCCTCAAGATGCGAGGGGTTGGCGCTAAGGCTGAGATGGACCGAGTTGCCGTCAAAACTGCGATCCGAGCTTGCACCGAGATGGTATTTCACGTCGCCCGACCCGTCCACGTCTTCGGGCTTGAAGCTGCCGCCCTGGAATTCATTGAAGATGGCGCGGTAGGGTTTCATCATGACATTGGCCAGCACCGACAGGCGGCCACGGTGGGGCATGCCGATGGCAACCTCTTTGACGCCGAGTGCACCGCCGCGTTTGATGATCTGTTCCATCGCGGGGATCAGGCTTTCCGCGCCGTCAAGGCCAAAGCGTTTGGTCCCCATGTACTTGACATGCAGAAACTTTTCATAGCCCTCGGCTTCGACCAGCTTGTTCAGGATCGCTTTGCGACCCTCGCGGGTAAAGGCGATTTCCTTGCCATAGCCTTCGATGCGTTCTTTCAGCCAACCGGCCTGTTCAGGGTTTGAGATATGCATGTATTGCAGCGCGAAGGTGCCGCAATAGGTGCGGCGGACGATCTCGATGATCTGGCGCATCGAGGCGGTTTCCAGACCCAGAACATTGTCGATGAAGATCGGGCGGTCCATGTCGGCTTCGGCAAAGCCGTAAGAGGCGGGTTCAAGCTCGGGTTGGGTGCCGCGTTGGGTGATGCCAAGCGGGTCAAGATCGGCGGCGAGGTGGCCGCGGATGCGGTGCGCGCGGATGAGCATGACGGCGCGTACGGAATCCAGGACCGCCCGCTTGACCTGTGCATCGGTAAGGGTCACGCCTTGTTCTGCGGCCTTTTCGGCCAGCTTTGCGGGGATGGCGCGGGCCTCGGCGGGCCATTCGCCGGTCATGGCGGCGGTCAGGTCATCCGAGGGTTGTGGCGGCCAGTCGCTGCGCGCCCAGCTTGGGCCCTGTGCCTGCCGCTTTTGCGCGAGGCTGTCATCGCCCAGCAGGCGAAAGAACTCAGCCCATTGGGCGTCCACGGCGCCTGGGTTTTCAGCATAGCGGGCGGCCAGGTTGTCGACATAATCGGCATTCGCCCCTTGCAGGAAGGACGAGGCCTGAAATTGTGCGTTTGGGGTCTGTTCGGTCATACCGGGTCCTTTGCAGGGGATGTGGGGCCACGATTTGCAGTGGGCCTGACGATCATGGAAACTTCGCTACCCATGTCATCAAGGCCGGGCGGCACGATGGTCGAGAATACAAGGCTGCGCTGCAGTACGGCGCCTTGGGCGGCAGGGCAGGCGGCGATCAGCATTTTCGTCGCCTTGGTGGCATCGAACTGCCCTTTGGACAGGCAGGCTTTGTCAGCTTTGATGAAATCACGGCCCGTCATGGAAGTCAGGGCGCTTGGAAATCTGGTGCGATACGGCGTATCGTCTTTGGGTGGTATCAGAACCCAGCCGCAGCTCTGGCTGTCCTGACCGCTTGTGTCGGCTGCGGCCGACAGAAAGGTAACGTCGCAATTCATGTCGCGCCGGGCAGCCGCGCGAAAACGGTCATGCGGGGATGTGCAAGGGCTTGGCATCACGGTCATCACGCGTCCTCGGGGTCCCTGGAATAGCCAAAGGCGTCAAAACTCCACCCTTCCAGGGTCAAAACCCGATCGCGTCGGCTGTCATTGTAAAAGGCGGCCACGGGCGGTGCGGCGTAAGCGGCGGGCCGTTTCTTGGCATTGGGCAGGTCGGCGGCATTCACGGGCAGCTTCAGATCGCGGATCAGTCCCGCCAGATCCACATTCAGCCGCTCGTGACGCAGCACACGGTCGGCCACCAAGACGCCATTGACGGTCACGATATGCTTGTATCCCATGATCTTGCCCAGCTTCAACCAGGCGTCAAAGGCGGCGACCTCGTCGCCGAATGCACGATAGTCCGCGTTACCCCCCAACCGATTCATGAAGCGGAAGGCCGAGAGGACACGGCTGAAGGGGTTTCGGACAATGGTGATCTTGACATAGGCTTCCCAGATCTCGGGCGCGACAAGTTCCTTGATCGCTGAAGCGGACATATGGTTGAACCAGGTATCGCTTTCGGCTTGCGGTTTGGCCCCGCCGCGGCGCCCGATGATTCCAAACTCGCTGACTTGCTGCGCGCGCTCCTCATCGGGTAAACTGGTGCCGGGTGGCAAGCAAAGCGGTTCCAGCAGCATTTCAACCGACGTGCCCGCCGTCTTGGTCGACTTGAGGAAGATGAACTTGTGGCGGTGGCTCAGCAGCATGCCAGATGTTCCAATGCTGAATAGATGGTCCGTCCGGGTGGCGGGCCGTAAGGCAAGTTCCGGCGGCTTTGGCCCCGCTTGGAGTCAACAGCGCATATCTTCATTTTCCAATCGCCGCCAAAACGGCCTCGCCCAGTGTCGCGGGGCTGTCGGCCACGATGATGCCGGCGCGTTTCATTGCTTCGATCTTGCTTTCGGCGTCGCCCTTGCCGCCTGCCACGATGGCACCGGCATGGCCCATGCGGCGGCCGGGGGGGGCGGTGCGGCCGGCGATGAAGCCGGCGGTCGGTTTCGAGCGGCCACGCCGTTTCTCATCTTTCAGGAACTGCGCGGCGTCCTCTTCGGCGGCACCGCCGATCTCGCCGATCATGATGATGGAATGGGTGTCGGGATCGGCAAGGAACATTTCGAGGATGTCGATGTGTTCCGACCCCTTGATCGGATCGCCGCCGATGCCCACAGCCGAGGATTGGCCAAGGCCCACATCGGTCGTCTGCTTGACCGCCTCATAAGTCAGGGTGCCGGAGCGTGACACGACGCCGACCGAGCCGCGTGAGAAGATGCTGCCCGGCATGATGCCGATCTTGCACTCCCCCGGCGTCATCACGCCCGGGCAGTTGGGGCCGATCAGACGCGACTTCGAATTGATCAGCGCGCGCTTGACCTTCATCATGTCCAAGACCGGGATGCCTTCGGTGATGCACACAATCAGCGCCATCTCGGCGTCAATCGCCTCAAGGATGCTGTCTGCGGCAAAGGGCGGCGGCACGTAGATGACGGTCGCATTGGCCTGTGTCTCACGCTTGGCGTCATGGACCGAGTCAAAGACCGGCAGGTTCAGGTGGCGGGTGCCGCCCTTGCCCGGCGTGACACCGCCGACCATCTGCGTGCCATAGGCGATGGCCTGTTCGGAGTGAAAGGTGCCCTGGCTGCCGGTGAAGCCCTGGCAGATGACACGGGTGGATTTGTTGACGAGAACGGACATGCTGGCCTTTTCTGTATCACGCGGCGATACGGCGTTGGTTGACGGATGTATCACAAAGTGATACATAGACACGATGATTGTCACAAAGCGCGACAAACGGATCGACGTTATTCTTGGCGGGGGCCACCCAAAGGGGTTTCCGCCGGATTTGCTGCGTGGGGCGATCAAGAAACTGTTGATGCTGGATGCGGCGGGAAGCCTTGCGGCGTTGCGCAGCCCGCCTTCCAACCATCTGGAGGCCCTGTCTGGCGACCGCAAGGGCCAGCATTCCATCCGGATCAACGGCCAATGGCGCATCTGCTTTGTCTGGAAGGGCCGCGATGCGTTTGACTTCGAGATCTTGGATTATCATTAAGGAGCAAGACCCATGCTGATCACCAACCCGCCAATCCATCCCGGAGAAATCCTGCGGACGGAATTCATGGAACCGCTGAACCTGACGGCTGGCAAGCTCGCAAAGGCAATCGGCGTGCCGCGCACCCGGATCGAACGGCTTGTGCAGGAAAAGACTGCTTTGACGACGGACACTGCCGTGCGGCTGGGGAAGTATCTGGGCACGGACACCGATTTCTGGATGAATCTGCGCACAAGCTACGACGCCTCGGTCGCCCATCAGGACCCCGATTTGCAACGCGCTTTGGACGGCATCAAGCCAAGGCCGATGCCAGAGCATCAGGACGAGGCGGCGTGAGGGGCTAGGTGCGGGCATTGCGTTCGATTGCTTAATTCGCCAGAGCTTTGGCGTGGAAATAGGTCAGGTTGTCGGGACCAGGATTGGCGCCCAGCACCACGTTGGCCTCTGCATCACGGGTTGCAATTACAGCATTGGCAAAAGCCGTGACGCCCGGTGTGATGGCGGATTTCGCGCCATAGACCAGCGAGCATACCGGCTTGCCATCCTCTTTCATCAGTTTGAACGATAGGTTGATCTGTTGATGGTAATACGTCCCGGTGGTCGAGTTCTGCTTGAAGGGTGGGGCAGAGAGTTTGGCGGCTGCCCCTTCAAAGTTCGGCAACGTTGCAATGCAGATTTGCGCAAACAACACCCCCGCCTGTTTGGGCGTGGCCGGGCTCGGTCCCGGGCCGACCGAGGGATCGACTAGGATGCTGCCCGTCGGCGGGCTGACAGGTTTGGCAGCATCCACGCAACCTGCAAGGAGCGTAGCGCCTGTGAGCACGATTGTTATGCAAGAGCGTCGCATCATCCTTTGACGGCCTTTACGATCTTCTGGGCCGCATCCGACAGGTTATCCGCCGCAATTACATTCAGCCCGGAATTGCGGATGATGTCCTTGCCCAGTTCCACATTGGTCCCCTCCAGACGCACGACCAGCGGCACCTTCAGCCCCACTTCCTTGACCGCCGCAATCACGCCCTCGGCGATGATGTCGCAGCGCATGATGCCGCCGAAGATGTTGACGAGGATGCCTTTGACGTTGGGGTCGGACGTGATGATCTTGAATGCCTCGGTCACTTTTTCCTTGGTGGCGCCGCCGCCGACGTCGAGAAAGTTGGCGGGTGCGGCACCATAATGCTTGATGATGTCCATCGTGGCCATCGCCAGACCGGCACCGTTGACCATGCAGCCGATTTCACCATCCAAGGCTATGTAGTTCAGGTCGAACTTGGAGGCGGCCAGTTCCTTGGGGTCTTCCTCGGTTTCGTCGCGCAGGGCGGCGATTTCAGGGTGGCGGAACATGGCGTTGCCGTCAAAGGACATCTTGGCGTCCAGCAGTTTCAGCGCGCCGTCTTTCAACACGCATAAAGGGTTGATTTCGAGCATGTCCATGTCTTTTTCGGTGAACAGGCGGTACAGGTTCTTGACGATGGCAACACATTGCTTGGTCTGGCTGCCGGTCAGGCCAAGTGCGAAGGCCACGCGGCGACCGTGGAAATCGGAATAGCCGGTGGCGGGATCGACCGAAAAGGACAGGATCTATTCTGGGTTGTCATGCGCCACATCTTCGATGCTCATGCCGCCTTCGGTCGAGCAGACGATGGAAATCCGCGCGGTTTGACGATCGATCAGCAGGGCAAGATAGAATTCGCGGTCGATGTCGCTGCCGTCTTCGATGTAAATGCGGTTGACCTGTTTGCCGGCGGGGCCGGTTTGCACGGTGACCAGGGTGCGGCCCAGCATCTGGCGGGCAAACTCGGCAGCCTCGCCGACCGAGCGGGCAAGGCGGACGCCGCCTTTTTCACCGGCCTCGGGCTCCTTGAAATGGCCTTTGCCGCGACCGCCAGCATGGATCTGCGCCTTGACCACCCAAAGCGGGCCGTTCAACTCACCGGCGGCAGATTTTGCCTCTTCGGCCCTGGTCACGGGGCGGCCATCGGACACCGGGATGCCATAGCTGCGCAACAGCGCCTTGGCCTGATATTCGTGAATGTTCATGCGATGCCCCGCCTGGGTGAATTTGTTGCGTCATGGCATGAATTTGACGGCTTGGAAAACATGATATGCATGAGCGGACCGCAAAAGCGACATTTGTGATCACAAGAAAAAAATTTGTGATCACAGGTAATGAATCAGCCATAATTCAGCGTTGTGCCGTCAGGGGCGTGGCTGCGCGTGGCACGGCACAGGATCTGGCCGCGGGGCAGGCGGCGGTCGGACATCTTGGCCGTAAAGCCCGCAGCCGCCGTCAAGGCCAGGATATCGGCCGCACGGTGGTGATAGGGGGCCCGGTCGGGATGGGTCACGACCCCGTCAGGTTGGCGCAGGGGCCCGGCATAGGCCCCGGATGGGCTGAGGAACACCGTGAACAACAGCCGCTGCAGCACGGGAAAGCGGCTGTGCAGGCGTGGCAGGGCGCATGCAAGGCAGGTCAGGGGCAGATGCGTGAAGACGGCAAAGGCGATGGCGTGGGTGATGCAAGGCGGAACATCGGGGAACTGGAAATCGGCATCCTGGATCAGGTGGGCCGGGTCGAGGCGGGTGGGGTCGGCAAGCTCGACCTCATGACCGCGCAGCATCAGGGCGCGCGACAGGTCGGTGGCCCAATAATGGCCGGGGTCAAGAAAGGGGACCGCCTTGCATCCCAGACGCAGCGCGCCGGCGCCTATGTCCAGCAGGTGATGATGCGGTGCAAGCCCCTCGGACTGAAGCAGCGCCATTTCGGCGCGACCGGTTTCATCCCAGCGTCCACCGACGATGTCGCGGTGACGGCCTTTGGCAAGGGCTTCGGTGTAAAAACCGGGCTTGTGATAGGGTGAGAGGGGGGGCATGGGGCGTGCGTTTGGCTGGGTCACATCCAGGCACAGCTTTGCCAAGGGGCAAAGCCGCGTCCCCCATGGGATGTTTGGGCCAAAATGAACGGCATCATGCGGTGATGGCCTGTTCGGCGATGGCAAGGCAAAGCCGGGTGGCGATGGCCATGTCTTGCACGGAAATCCATTCGAGCGGGCCGTGAATGTCTTGCATGCCCGTGAACAGGTTGGGGGTGGGGATGCCCATTTCGGTCAGGCGCGCCCCATCGGTGCCGCCGCGGATCGGGACCGAGACCGGGGACAGGCCAAGGCTGCGGGCGGCGGTTTGGGCGAGCGTGACCGGGGTCATGTCGGATTCAAGCCAATAGCGCATGTTGCGGTATTGCGGTTTGATCGCCACCTCGATCGTGGCGCGGGGTTCGGTGGCGGCGATGGCGGCTGCGATCTGGCTCAACAATGTGCCTTTGGCGGCAAGGCCGTCGCGTTCGAAATCGCGCAGGATGAATTTAAGGCGACATTGGGCGGCGGTGCCGGTGATGTCCAGCAAATGAATGAAACCTTCGCGCCCTTGGGTGAGTTCGGGGGTCATGGCGGCCGGCAGGGCCGCGACGATCTTGGCGGCAAGGTGAAGCGCGTTCACCAGTTTGCCCTTGGCATAGCCCGGATGCGCCGACACGCCGCAGATGGTGACAAGCGCGCTGTCGGCAGAAAAGCTCTCATATTCGATCTCGCCCACCGCGCCGCCGTCGAACGTAAAGGCAAAGGCAGCGCTCAGGTCGGCAGGCAGGCGGGAATGGACGCCACGGCCGATTTCCTCGTCGGGGGTGAAGGCCAGGCGCAGGGTGGGGTGTTTGCAGTCGGGATTGGCCAGCAGGTGGTGCGCGGCGGTCATCAGAATGGCCACGCCGGCCTTGTCATCGGCACCAAGCAACGTAAGCCCGGACGCCGTGATGATGTCATGCCCGATCTTGGTGGCAAGGTAGGGGTTGTGGTCTGGCGTCAGGCTGAGATTGGGATTGTCGGGATAGCTGATCGCGCCACCATTATAGCCGCGGATCAGGCGTGGCTTGACACCTGTGGCATTAAACTGGGGTGCCGTGTCGACATGGGCGAGAAAACCCACCGTCGGACCGGGGGCGGTGCCGGGGATCGTGGCCAGCACCGTGCCGTAATCGGTCAGGGTGACATCTGCGGCGCCGATCTGTTCAAGTTCCTCTTTCAGCAGGGTCAGCATGCTGAACTGCGTCGCGGTCGAGGGTGAGGTGGGGCTTTCGTCGTCGGACTGGCTGTCGATTGCGGCATAGCGGATGAGACGGGTTGCAAGTTCGGTATCAAAGTCAGACATGGTTCCCTCCGGGGTTTGGGGGATTTGGATTGGGTTGCGGCGGGCTTGTCAAGCTGTCCACCCGCGGGACATTTGAAAAGTATTCCATGTCATGGGGTTAGGATTTTGTCTTTGCCTGATGGTCAGGATTTCGCCGCGCTTGGCAACGAATTGGGAAAGGTCAAATCGGGCGGGTGTGAGGGTTTGGGGCGGCGGGCGGGGTTGCCTGACCATGTGGTCGTGACGCAGTGGCATGGCGGCAAGCGTGTGGTGTGGCCGGTTCAGGCCCGTGGCAAAGACGGTCTCGGTTTACTTGCTGGGGATGCAAAGGGGGGGCTATCGCATGACCTGCGTTGGCGCAGATCATGTGGGGGTGTCGGAAAAGGGTTCGGCGACGATCTGGTGGGCATCCTGGTACAGGACGTAACCGATGCGGGCGCTGCGCAGGGTCTTTATGGGGTATCCGTTGTCTGGCAGAACGACGATAAGGTCGCGGGATTTGGCGAGCATTTCGGTGGCCTCGGGTTTGAACCCACCTAGGCCCTTGGTGAATTCGGCAAGGTTCACGCGAAACTGGTCGAGCAGGTCTTTGACCCGGATTGCGCTGTGCGGGTCGATGTCCGGTTGGCGGCGGAGTGCGCCTGCGGCGGTCAGCCCTGTTCTTTCGCCTCGGCTGCCGCTTTCAGGCGGGCGAGCAGGGCGGCCTTGTCAGGGGTTTGGCCGTGCTTGTCCTTGGGCGCGCCGCGCGGATTTTGCGCATCAAAGCGCGGGTTGCCCTTGGGGTTCTTGGCATTGCCGGATTTGGAATAGTCCATGGGGGCCTCTTGGGGCAAAAGGAAAACGCGCACCGATGCGGGGCGCGCGTTCAGTATGGCGGATTGCACCCAATCTGATCCAGATAGAGTCCAAAGACAGGCACGCCATTGGGAATGTAGCGCGTTGCGTTCATTCAGGTGCACCTGATGGAACGCAACGCGCTCCAGCAGGTTGAAACCGATCAGCCGAGCGTCGGGTCGATGGTCTTGCAGGCGGCGACGAGACCTTTGACCGCATCGACCGACTTTTGGAACATCGCGTTTTCGTCCGGGGTCATCTGGATTTCGACCAGACGTTCGACGCCACCCGAGCCTAGGATCACAGGCACGCCGACATACATGCCATCTAGGCCGAAGGCACCTTTGACATAGGCCGCCACGGGCAGCAGGCGCTTTTGGTCCTTGAGATAGGCTTCGGCCATTTCGATGGCCGAGGCGGCCGGCGCATAGAAGGCCGAGCCAGTTTTCAGCAGGCCGACGATTTCGGCGCCACCGTCGCGGGTGCGCTGGATGATGCTGTCGAGTTTGTCCTGCGTGGTCCAGCCCATCTTGACCAGATCGGGCAGCGGGATGCCGGCCACGGTGGAGTAGCGCGCCAAGGGCACCATTGTGTCGCCATGGCCGCCAAGGACAAAGGCGGTGACGTCCTTCATCGATACGTTGAATTCGACACTGAGAAAGTGGCGGAAGCGCCCGGCATCCAGCACGCCCGCCATGCCGACGACCATGTTGTGCGGCAGGCCGGAAAATTCACGCAAGGCCCAGACCATCGCGTCGAGCGGATTGGTGATGCAGATGACAAAGGCGCCGGGCGCATGGGCTTTCAGCCCCTCGCCGACGGCTTTCATCACCTTCAGGTTGATGCCCAAAAGGTCATCGCGGCTCATCCCAGGTTTGCGCGGCACGCCGGCGGTGACGATGCAGACATCGGCCCCTGAAATCTCGGCATAGGAGTTGGCGCCTTTCAGGCTGGCGTCGAACCCCGCGATGGGCCCGGACTGGGCGATGTCCAGCGCCTTGCCTTGCGGTGTACCTTCGGCGATGTCGAACAGGATGATGTCGCCCAGTTCCTTGATGGCGGCGAGGTGGGCGAGCGTGCCACCGATCTGTCCG
The DNA here is from genome assembly GCA_037127855.1 of Alphaproteobacteria bacterium. GTDB lineage: Bacteria > Pseudomonadota > Alphaproteobacteria > Rhodobacterales > Rhodobacteraceae > Stagnihabitans. The sequence continues at coordinate 27,385 of JBAXXO010000002.1, read as the reverse complement.
GCGCCAATCAGTGCAATCTTCGGTCTGGCCATGTGATGATCCCCAACGCGATTAATCTGTTCGCGGCGATGCCTAAGCCCATTCGTGGGGTCAGCGCAAGTCTGCTATCCCGCAGCGGCTGCCAAGATGGTGGTGCAAGCATGATGATTGCGTTAACAGAGGGGGATGAAAACGAGGGACATGCCGATGAACGGCTGGGAATTCTGGGGGATTGCCGTCATTGCAGCGGTCCTGACGGGAATCAGCAAGGGCGGGGTTCCGATCGTCGGGGCGCTGACGGTGCCCTTGTTGGCGCTGGTCATATCGCCGGTTGCGGCGGCGGGGTTGATGCTGCCGGTCTATGTCGTGTCGGACTGGTTCGGGCTGTATGCCTATCGCAAGGAGTTCGACAAGCGGGTTTTGCTGATCGCCTGTGTTGCCATGACGCTGGGGGTGGGACTGGGCTGGGCCACGGCCCATCTGATCCCGGAAAACTGGGTGACGGTGCTGGTGGGCATGATTTCGGTCGCGTTCGCGCTGAACCAGTTGCTGCGCAAGTCGGTGATTGTGGCGCCGCAGCGGGCGAAATGGGGTTCGGGGCTGTTCTGGTGCAGCATCGCGGGTTTCACCAGTTTCGTCAGCCATACCGGCGGGCCGCCCTATCAGGTCTGGACATTGCCGCTGGGGCTGAAAAAGGCGGTGTTTGCCGGTACATCGACGATTGCCTTTGCCTATATCAACGCCGTCAAGCTGGTGCCCTATTTCTTTCTGGGGCAGATCAACCTGACCTCGCTGGAGGTGGCGTTGAAGCTGGCGCCAGTGGCGGCGGTGGCGGTGTTTGCGGGGGTCTGGGTTGTCAAGCGTCTGCCCGAAAAGCTGTTTTTTCAGATCGTCACGTGGTCGCTGCTGCTGATCGGGTTGGAACTGATATGGAAAGGCTTTCACGGCTGACGGTAAGGCGCCGGGGTCAGCCAGTCGACGTCGGGCGGCGATGCAAGAAGGGTATGGGCCATGATATGCCTTATGGGGCTTGGGGCCTGTGATGTCAGGCCGCGCTGCAAGCCCCGAAATAGGATCAAGTCCGCTTCTGTTGCAGGCGTTTGTGGGTGGCAGCAGGCGCAGGAGTTGGCTAAACTTCCAAAAAAATCAGGAGTGATGGGCAGATGATCTGGTTGATCCTTGGTGTGGCGCTGTGGGCCTATTCCCATCTGATGAAACGGGTGACGCCGGGGTTCCGCGCCAGTCTGGGCGACGGCCCCGGCAAGGGTGTCGCAGCCGTGTTGGCATTGATAGCCATCGGCCTGATGGTCTATGGCTATCGGCACGCGGCCGTGGTGCAATTGTGGCAGCCGCCCGCCTTCATGCGCCACATCAACAACACGCTGATGCTGATTGCGGTCGTGCTGATCAATCTGGGGGCGTCGCGCGGCGTGATGCGCACATGGTTGCGGCACCCGATGCTGACCTCGGTCAAGGTGTGGGCACTGGCGCATCTGCTGGTGAAGGGGGATCTGGCCTCGATCGTCCTGTTTGGTGGAATTCTGGGATGGGCGGTTTTCGATGTGATCATGATCAACCGGATGGAGCCTGCCTGGGTGCGGCCTGCGGCGGGGCCGGTGCGCAATGACGTGATCTATGTGGTGGCGTCGGTCGCGGTGCTGGCGCTGATCGTGGCCATCCACGGTTGGTTTCTGGGCTATGCCGTGGTGGGCTAGGGTTGGGGCAGGGCATGAAATTGTACCGCTTTCTCTCTGATGACGACACCTCGGCCTTTTGCCACAAAGTGTCGTTTGCCTTGAGCAATGGGTGGCAGTTGCAGGGCAATCCGACCTATGCCTTTGATGCAGGCCGGGGTGTCATGCGCTGCGGGCAGGCCGTGGTCAAAGAGGTGCCCGGCACCTATGACCCCGAGATCAGGCTGGGTGAGCAATAGGGTGTGATCACAGCAAAAAATAATGTGATCACATATGTCGGATTTTCGCGTCATTATGTCCTTGGCCCGGGAATACGGCAGATCGGGGCGTGACAGCGCGAGTTTACGCGTTATTTAGGGCTGGCGTTCAGGAATGTGGTCAGCGTTCGCAACGAAAGGATGACAGATGGCACAGCCAACCGGGGCCGAGGTCAAACGGGTCGAGCGCCCTCTATCTCCGCATATCCAGATCTACCGCATTCAGGTGACCTCGGTCTCGTCGATCCTGACTCGGATCACGGGCAATGCCATCATCGTCGCGGTGGTGCTGGCGGTCTGGTGGTTGCTGGCGGCGGCGGTGTCGGACCGCTACTTTGCAGCCGCCGATTGGGTTGTGACGGGGTGGTTCGGGGATCTGGTGTTCACATTGTCGTTGCTGGGGGTGTGGTATCACTATCTGGCCGGGCTGCGGCATCTGTATTTCGACGGCGGGCACGGGCTGGACATCAAGACGGCGGAATGGCTGGGCTGGGCCTGCATCATCGGCGCGCCGGTGCTGACAGTTCTGACGCTGATCGTGATATAGGGGGCGGACATGCGCTATCTGACGGATCGCAAGCGGGCCGAGGGTCGGGGTGCTGCACATCGCGGGACCGAGCATCACTGGTCGATGCAGGTGTCGGCGGTGGCCCTGGCCTTCATGGTGCCGGCCTGGCTATATGTGTTCGGCCATGCGCTTGGCGGCACGCGGGACGAGGTGCTTGACACCTTCTCGCGCCCGTTTCCGGCCATTCTGACCGCTTTGGTGCTGCTGGTGGGGATGCGCCACTATGCCAAAGGCGCCACGATGATGTTGCAAGACTATGTGCATGGCAGCGCGCTGAAGATGTCGATCATGTTTGTCACCTCGCTGGCCGGGGTGATTGCGGCAACGGGGCTGTTCGCCCTGATCAAGATAGCTCTGTGACAGGTCAGGATGTGACCCATTGGGCCGGGCTTTAAAGGACTAGGAATGACCGCTTATCCATATGAAGTGCATGATTATGACGTGGTTGTGGTGGGGGCCGGTGGCGCGGGCCTGCGGGCCACGTTGGGCATGGCCGAGCAGGGGTTGCGCACGGCCTGCGTGACCAAGGTGTTTCCGACGCGCAGCCACACGGTGGCCGCACAGGGTGGCATTGCGGCCAGCCTTGGCAATATGGGGCCGGATTCGTGGCAGTGGCATATGTATGACACCGTCAAGGGCAGTGACTGGCTGGGTGACACCGACGCGATGGAGTATCTGGCCCGCGAAGCGCCCAAGGCCGTTTATGAATTGGAGCATTACGGCGTGCCTTTCAGCCGCACCGAAGATGGCAAGATCTATCAGCGCCCCTTTGGCGGGCACACGACGGAATTCGGCGACGGCCCGCCGGTGCAGCGCACCTGCGCCGCCGCCGACCGGACAGGCCACGCCATCCTGCACACCTTGTATGGCCAAAGCCTGAAGAACAATGCCGAGTTCTTTATCGAATACTTCGCCATTGACCTGATCCTGACCGACGGCCGTTGCACTGGCGTCGTGGCTTGGAAGCTGGACGACGGCACGATCCATGTGTTCAATGCCAAGATGACGGTGCTGGCGACGGGTGGTTATGGTCGGGCCTATTTCAGCGCGACCAGCGCCCATACCTGCACGGGTGACGGTGGCGGAATGGTGGCCCGCGCGGGTCTGCCGTTGCAGGATATGGAGTTTGTGCAGTTTCATCCGACGGGCATCTATGGCAGCGGCTGTCTGATCACCGAAGGCGCGCGGGGCGAGGGTGGCTACCTGACCAATGCCAATGGCGAACGCTTCATGGAGCGTTATGCGCCCCATTACAAGGATCTGGCGCCGCGCGACTATGTCAGCCGTTGCATGACGCTGGAAATTCGCGAAGGTCGTGGCGTGGGGCCGAACAAGGACCATATCAGCCTGAACCTGAACCACTTGCCCAAGGCGACGCTGGATCTGCGCCTTCCCGGCATCTCGGAATCGGCGCGCATCTTTGCCGGGGTCGATCTGCAAAAAGAGCCGATCCCGGTGTTGCCGACGGTGCATTACAACATGGGTGGCATCCCGACCAACTATCTGGGCGAGGTGTTGAACCCGACGCATGACAACCCGGATGCGGTGTTCCCTGGCCTGATGGCAGTGGGCGAGGCGGGCTGCGCCTCGGTTCATGGGGCCAATCGGCTGGGGTCGAACAGCCTGATCGACCTTGTGGTCTTTGGTCGGGCGGCGGCGATCCGCGCGGGCGAAATTGTGAATCCCAAAGAGCGCAGCGGCACGGTCAACACGGCCGAGGTGGACAAGGCCCTGTCGCGGTTCGATGCGTTGCGCCATGCCAATGGGCAGATTCCCACCGCTGACCTGCGGCTGGAGATGCAAAAGACCATGCAGGCGGATGCGGCGGTGTTTCGCGCCGACAAGACACTGGCCGAAGGCGTGGTAAAAATGGATGCCGTGGCGCGCAAGATGGGCGACATCAAGGTCACCGACCGCAGCATGGTCTGGAACAGCGATCTGATGGAGACGCTGGAACTGACCAATCTGATGCCGAATGCGCTGGCGACGATCGTGGCGGCCCATGCGCGCACAGAAAGCCGTGGGGCCCATGCGCATGAGGATTACCCGACCCGCGATGATGTGAACTGGCGTAAGCACTCGTTGGCCTATGTGGATGGGGCCTCGGTGCGGCTGGACTACCGGCCGGTGCATCAGGCGCCGCTGACCTCGGAAGCCGATGGCGGCATCAGCCTGCAAAAGATCGCCCCGGCCGAGCGCAAGTTCTGATGGCGGCGGCGGGCTATGCGGGCACGTCGCTGGCCCGCAAGCTGGGCCTCACGGACGGTCAGGCCGTGGCCTTTGTCGGCCTGCCGGACAGCTTGGCCTATCTGCAGGATGCGGCGGGATTTCGCCGGATCGAACTGGCGCCAGACTGGCGCGCCTTGCCCGAAGGGGCAAGGGATGTGATCCATATCTTCAGCACGGTGGCGGCCGAACTGGATCAGGCGCTGCCACTTTTGCGCGACATGATCGAGGTAGATGGCATGATCTGGGTGTCATGGCCCAAAAAGGCCAGCAAAGTGCCGACCGACGTGACCGAGGATGTTATTCGCAAACGGGCCTTGGCGGATGTGCTGGTCGATGTAAAGGTCTGCGCGGTGGATGCGGTATGGTCGGGTCTGAAACTGGTGGTGCGGCGCGAGTTGCGGGCGGGTCATGTGAATGCAAGGATTGGCAGATGAAACGCTGGATTCTGGTGGTTCTGGCTTTGGCGGCCTGTGATCCGCAGGTGATTGCCGACAAGGCGGTCGCGCGGACGGCACAGGCGGTCATTACGCCGGTGATGGGGCCGCAGGCCGCGCTGTGCATCGTTGAGGCGGCGGAACCGGCTGAGTTGCGGGCTTTGGCGGTCGATTACGGCGTTGAGGCCGGCACTACGACCATCGCCAACATCATGGCTATCGCCAAAAGACCTCAGGCTGCGGCATGTATCGCGCAATCGGCGGCGGTCAGATGAGCTTGCGGCGGGATAGGCTGGGATGCTGACGCCCGAGACCCCAAGCGCCCCGCACCGGGCCAAAGGGCGGGCTATGGAGCGGGTCGCGACGCCAGCACGCCGGTCCAGCGCCGTGGTGTTCCGCGATATCGAAGTGGTGCCGGGTGACGCCTATCGCCTGCGGTCGATTTTGACCAATGGTGGCCCGGTCTGGCCACGTTTTCACAGACAGACCACGGCGCGGTTCATGCAAGGCGGGGTCTATGTCGATCGGCCGGTTGTGCCCTCGGGTCTGCCGCTGCAGGTCATTGAGCGGCCTTGCGTCTGGGGCGGCTACGCCATTCCTCACTTTGGCCATCTGGTGGCCGATCACATGACGCGGGTGCTGGAAGGGCGGGTGACACGGCCGGACGACCTGTTCTTGTTCCTGAACCGCCCCGGTGAGCCCGTCGAGACGATGCCGGATTACATCTGGCAGGTGATGGACTGGTATGGGCTGGCGCGAGCGCAGGTGCATATGGTGACGGTGCCCGTCTTGGCGCGCGAGTTGCGCTGTTATCCGCAAGCCGAGCCATTCGGGTCGGGCCCGCCTTCGGCAGACTATCTGTCGTTGCTGGCGGAAAATGCCCGGCAACGAGGCTTGCAGCCACAGCCAGCTGATCTGGTTTATGTCGGTCGCGTCGGGATGTTGGCCTTGGGCAAGGGCGGTTTGGCAGGCGAAGCCTATCTGACGGACGTGTTGAAAGGGCTAGGCGTGCAGGTACTCGATCCCGCGCAGGCCAGCCTGACGGAACAACTGGCTGCCTATGCCGGGGCCAAGGTGCTGGTCTTTGCCGAAGGCTCGGCGATGCATGGGCGGCAATTGCTGGGGCGGCTGGAGCAGCAGATCGTCGTGCTGAACCGCCGCAAGGGTGCCAGATTGGCCGAAGCGGCGCTGGTGGCACGGTGCGATCAGGTGACCTATGTTGAGGCCTCTGGCCAAACCATCGGCATGGGCACGCTGGATACGCTCACGCATAGCGCTCAGGGGCTTTCGTTACTTGACCTAGACGCGGTGTTTGCGAGTTTTGCGCGGTTTGGGGTCGACCTTCAGGGGGTTTTTGATCCCGTAGCCTTCGCGGCGGCTGTTGTAAAAGATGCCGAATCGTGGCTGTATGCGCAGGCCTTTACCCTTGGTGCCGCCGTGTTTGATCTGGACGAGGCTTACGGGCAGTTGCATGCGAAAGGTGTGCCGGTGCGGAGGGTGTATGAGGCGGAAGGGGATTGAAATTCGCGGTATCGGCTTGGCAAGTCTGGTGTTGGCGCTGCTGCTGCCGGGCTGCGGACCGGTGTCCTTGGCGGATGCGGAACAGCAATGCATCGAACAGGCGCAGTACGCTCAACGCCCGCGCGGGTCGATCAGCGTCGGTGGCAACAATCGTGGCGAGATCGGAACCCGCGTGACGATCGGAATATCCTCGGACTTTGCGCAGGGCCGCGACCCCGATCAGGTCTATGCGTCTTGCGTGTTGGGCAAGGCGGGCACTATGCCCAGCCGGCCGTTCTCGTCCTTGCCGGCTTCGCGTCTTTGACAGGCCCGCGTATTTGAGTGGTATGATCCTGTTCAAGGATGTTGCGCTGATGCCGGTGACGCGCGTCCAACACCATGGATAGCGCCTGCCGAGCTTGCGGGCCGGGTATCGGGCCGCAATGACGCCGCTCGCATGGGCGTGATGCATTACAATTTGCCATGGTTTGCAAGGCACTTGCGACCTTAGCGCCCTTGGAAGCAAGGTCGATTTGCGCTAGATTAATAGGGCGACCCGAAAGCGGGGTCAGTTGGGATGACATCATGGTTCAGTTCACGCTGCCGAAGAATTCAAAAATCCGGACCGGAAAGACCTGGCCCCGGCCCGATGGGCAAAATGTGCGCAAGTTCATGATCTATCGCTGGTCGCCCGATGACGCTGAAAACCCGCGTGTGGACACCTATTTTGTCGATCTGGACAAATGCGGTCCGATGGTTCTGGACGCGCTGATCAAGATCAAGAACGAGATTGACCCGACTCTGACCTTCCGCCGTTCCTGCCGCGAGGGGATTTGCGGATCTTGCGCCATGAATATCGGCGGGATCAATACGCTGGCCTGCATCTACGGTCTGGATGAGGTCAAGGGCGATGTCAGGATCTATCCGCTGCCGCATATGCCGGTGATCAAGGATCTGATCCCCGACCTGACACATTTTTATGCGCAGCATGCCAGCATCATGCCGTGGCTGGAAACCAGGACCAACCGACCGGCCAAGGAATGGCGTCAGTCGATCGAAGACCGCGAAAAGCTGGATGGCGTCTATGAATGCGTGATGTGCGCCTGCTGCAGCACCTCTTGCCCGTCCTATTGGTGGAACAGCGACAAGTATCTGGGCCCGGCAGCCCTGCTGCATGCCTATCGCTGGATCGTCGACAGCCGGGATGAGGCGACGGGTGAACGGCTGGATGCGCTGGAAGACCCGTTCAAGCTGTATCGCTGCCATACGATCATGAACTGCACCAAGACCTGCCCCAAGGGCCTGAACCCGGCCAAGGCGATTGCCGAGATCAAGCACATGATGGTGGACCGGGTGGTCTGACCCGCGCCGAGGTGGGTTTTCTTGTGGTGGCATCGGGCGCGCAGCAGCGACTGGCCCCGCGGCACAGACCAAGCAGATCGAAAGCATTTGAGCGATTGGCGAACAGTTCACGACCGTTTTGGGCCAAGATGCCCACAGGGTTGTTAATCCTTACATGATAACCCTTGTCCAAGTTATTGTTCGGGGGGCACCGCTGATGTTAAACGACATTAAATCGTTCAACCTTATGGCAATCAAAGCAAGCCTATGACCTCTTTGCAGGCGATGCGCGAGCACATCGAAACGATTGCTGTCGCCGGGTATTATGTGGCAATCCGCGTCGGTTTTTCCTTTGCCGAGGAGGCGTTGAATACGCTGCCCGACAATTGGATCGAGTTTTACAAGACGCATGGTCTGATGATGCAGGACCCGGCGATGAAGTGGGTGTACGGCAATACCGGCCGCATAAGGCTGTCGGACATCGATCTGCCAGACCCGAAACGGGTTCGTGAGCGGGCGTCGCTCTATGGACTGACCTATGGCGCGGCCGTTTCCGTGATGACCCTGCATGATCACGGCCGGCGCAGCTTCGGAATGTTTTATCGCGGTGACCGGCAGTTTGCGCCGGATGAACTTGACGCTTTGCATCAGATCATGGTCCAGTTGCATGACGGCAGCGGGGCCGGGGCCGGTCTGACCGCCGCCGAGACCGAGGCCATGACGATGCTTGCCCAAGGCATGCGCATGAAACAGATTGCCGAAACCTTGGGAATATCTGAAAGTGGCGTCAAGGCGCGGCTGCGCAATGCCAAACGGAAACTGGGGGCCAAGACCCAGCTTCAAGCGGCCTATATGGTGGCGGCGCGGCGTCCGAAGTGACGTGGAAACGATTGTGCACAGGTCGTGATGAAGCTTGAACACCCCGAACATCAGGCACCGACGCATGGCGCGCAGGCCAAGGCAAGGCCGCCGGTGATATGCTATCCGGTGGCAGGGCTGCCGCAACCCGATTTGCCGCTGCTGCGCAACAGCCGGATCGGTTGGCAAAAACTGCGCGAGGTGGTTGTGCCGCCGCGTGATGCCGCGTGTTTTGATGTGGCGGCCGGACAGTTCTTTCGCATCACCTCGGTTCAGGGGCCGCAGGTCGGTGATCTGAACCTATGGGCGGCGGGGGATTTGAGCGAGCGGTTCTTTTCGGGCAAGACGCGGGCACTGCATGGCACGCATCTGTCAACCGGTGACCGAATGTGGTCGAACCTGCCGCATCTGCGGGCCATGGCGACCGTGACCGAGGATACACTGGACTGGTATGGCTTCGATGCGTTCGGCGGGTCGGTGCATGATGTGATCGGCACGCGCTGCGACCCCTATACCCATAATCTGCTGTCTGGCGGGCAATATCACCATTGCTGCCATTCCAACCTGTCGCGGGCCTTGGCCGCGCGGACCGGCATGACGGTGACCGAGGCGGAATGGCATGTGCATGATGTACTGAACGTGTTCATGTGCACCGGTTTCATCCGCGAGACAGGTCAATACTTCATGAAAGCCTCGCCGGTCAGGCCCGGAGATTTCATCGAATTCTTTGCCGAGATGGATTTGCTCGGTGCCTTGTCGGCCTGTCCCGGGGGGGATTGTTCCGACGAACATTCCTCGGATCAGGCGGCTTGTTACCCTTTGCTGGTCGAGGTGTTTGCCCCGCAGACCCCGCCAGTCGGCTGGGCTCCGTCAGGCCGCAACGGCTATGACCGCAGCCATCAACAACAACGCTAGAGCGGATTGCACGCAACTCGCCCTAGACCGCCCGCACTTGCTGGTCGCCATAGCGGTCCCCTGCGGCAAAAGCGGCCGTCAGGGCGATCTGTACCATGGCACTGAAGCTGCGCTCGCGTTGATCGGCGGGCAGGGCTTCATGGGTCAGGATATGGTCCGAGATGGTCAGGACGGCGAGGGCACGGCGTTTATAGCGGGCGGCGATTGTGTATAACTCGGCCGCCTCCATCTCTACACACAGGGTGCCGTGACGTTGCAATTGGTCGCTAAGGTCCTGGCGTTCATCATAAAAGCTGTCAGAGGAGTAGATGCCGCCGACATGGACCGGGGTGCCGGTTGTCAGGGCCGCAGCATGGGCGGCGGCAAGCAGGCCGAAATCGGCACAGGGGGCAAAGTTCATCTCGCGGAAGATCGACCGCGAGGGCGAGCCAATGGTGCTGGCGGTTTGGGCCAGAACAATGTCTCGCAGTTGGACATGGTGCTGCAGGGCGCCGGCAGATCCGATGCGGATCAGGGTTTGTGCACCGTAATCCTTGATCAGTTCCGTGGCATAGATCGACAGCGAGGGCATCCCCATGCCAGAGCCATGTATGGTGACAGGTTGGCCCCGCCATGTGCCGGTATAGCCCAGCATGCCACGCACCTCGTTCACCAGAACCGGGGCGTCGAGGAATTTTTCGGCAGCCCAGCGGGCGCGGTAGGGGTCGCCGGGCAAAAGCACGGTTTCGGCGATGTCGCCATTCTTTGCGCCGATGTGAAAGGTCATGCGGGCTCCTGCGGGCTGTGGCGGCCTGACCGCTTGGCGGCGCAAACCGACGTTGGTTGCATTAACAGGCAGACTGGCCAAGGTTGCAAGAGGGCGTGGATGTTTCGGCCAAAGTGAAAGCGATTGGGTGGCATTACGGGCCAAGGTCGGCATGGCGTTGCGGCAGACGACTGGCTTCGTCATTGGCCTGCTTGGCCTCGACTGGGATCTGCCCGACGTCAGCACGCTCAGCCATCGCCAAAGACAAACGCAGTTGCTACAGGATGATGTTGGTCAAGCTGCGCAGGGCCGCAATTTTCGCCCATGCCGCACCGGAATCGATCGAGGCCCGCGCCATCTCGACCCCGTCCGTCAGCCCCTGAACCCGGTCAGCCACCATCAGCGCCGCCGCCGCATTCAACAAGACGGCATCTCGGTACGCCCCGGGCGCCCCGTCCAACAAGGCGCGGAACGCCACGGCGTTGTCGGCAGGGCTGCCGCCGAGGATCGCCTCGAACGGATGGACCGGCAGGCCGGCATCCTCGGGGTGCAGGGTAAAGGCGCGGATCTCGCCATGCTCCAGCGCCACGACGTCGCTGGGGGCCGCGATGGACAATTCATCCGTCCCGTCGCCACCATGCACCAGCCAGGCCTTTGCCGAGCCAAGCGCGCGCAGGGTTTCAGCCATCGGACGGATCAGGTGGCGGCTGAAGGCACCAGTCAGTTGACGTTTGACCCCTGCCGGATTGGTCAGCGGGCCAAGGATGTTGAAGATCGTGCGTGTTCCCAATTCGGCCCGCACCGGCCCCACATGCCGCATTGCGGGATGGTGCATCGGGGCCATCATGAAGCCTATGCCAGCTTGCGACAGGCAGCGCTCGACAATCTCGGGGCCGATCATGACATTCAGGCCCATTTCGGTCAGCGCATCCGCCGCCCCCGATCGCGAGGACAGATTGCGGTTGCCGTGTTTGGCGACCACCACCCCGGCACCGGCCACCACAAAGGCCGTCGCAGTCGAGATGTTCAGCGTGCCCTTGCCATCGCCGCCTGTACCCACGATGTCCATAGCACCCTCAGGCGCGGTGACACGAAGGCATCTGGCGCGCATCACGGTTGCTGCTGCGGCATATTCGTCGACCGTTTCGCCCCGCGTCCGCAGGGCCATCAGCAGGCCACCCATCTGGGCGGGGGTCGCAGCCCCTTCGAACAACGCCTCAAAGGCGGTTTCGGCCTCGACGCGGGTCAGGGGGCGTTCGGCGGCCAGCCCGATCAGGGATCGCAGCGCATCGCTCATGCGGGCACCGCTGCCGGTGGCGCGGCGGATGTGGCGGGGCGTTCGGATGCCGGCAGGCAGCTCATGGCCAGAAAGTTGCGCAGCAAATCATGGCCATGTTCCGAGGCGATGGATTCGGGGTGAAACTGCACGCCCTCGATCCGTTTGGTACGATGGCGCAGGCCCATGATGGTGCCGTCCGCCAGCCATGCCGTCACCTCGAGGGCTGCGGGAAGCGTGGCGCGGTCCACCACCAACGAGTGATAGCGGGTGGCCCGAAAGGGCGAGGGCAGACCCGCAAACACACCTTGCCCGGCATGGTGCATGGCACCCATCTTGCCATGGACGATTTCGTGGCAGCGCACCACCTTGCCGCCAAAGGCCTGACCGATGGTCTGGTGGCCAAGGCAAACGCCCAGCAGCGGGATGTCGGCTGCGGCGGCGGCAAGGGTCAGGGGCAGACAGATGCCGGCCTGATCGGGGTCGCAGGGTCCGGGCGACAGCACAATCGCCGACGGGCGCAACGCCAGCGCGGCCTGCACCTCCAGCGCGTCATTGCGGCGCACCACGACATCGGCGCCAAGTTCGCCAAAATAGTGGACAAGATTGTAGGTAAAGCTGTCATAGTTGTCGATCAAGAGCAGCATGGGCCATGTAACCATTTGTTAGCGTTGTACTAAACTCTCTTTTTTCGTGTTGACTACCCGCAGGGTCACCCGCCTTTGCGCGCAATACCCCTGCCATGCAAGCCAAGGACAGGCAATCTGGCCGAACTTATCGCTGATACACGCGTCAGTGTAAACCGCACTAAGGCGGCACCATAGGGTCAGGGTCGCAGAACTAGCTTGGCAAGAAGCCAAGCTCGAACACCTGTGGGCGCAGCTTGGCAGACAGGTCTGCATATGCGGCTTTGAAGGGGTCGAAGTCGGTGAATTCTGTATCGCCATAGGCTTCGAGTACGCGGCGCACCTGATACCAACCGGCCTCCGGGCGGTTTAGCTGATATTCCTGCCTGATCTTGTTGGGGCGGGCGGTGGCAGATGTTCCAGAAATCGCGATAGCCGCGCGCGCTGGCCAGTGCGTATTGCTCGGCCCCATGATGAAGACCGGCGTGTCGCCGTTGAACAGCAAGCGCGCGGGCAGGTTCGTCAGCGTCGCCGAACGCCCGTCATGCATGATGTCGGCAAAGAACAAAACGGCGTAATTCGCCTCGCGCTTGACGCCCAGTTCGACGCCGACCATCGCCACCCATTTGTCGAACACCTGCCGCAGGTTGTCGGGCGTGATCGGGGTGCGGATGATCCGGCCCTCGCGCACCGTGTCCTTTGTGGCCTTGATGAACTCTGCCTCGTAACTGTCGATCTGGTACAGGATGAAATGGGGTTCAATGGCCGGGGCGATCTGTGTTGCCAGCACCTTGTCCGCCGCAGAGCCGGCTTTGGGCCTGACCAAGGTATCATCGTCGAGCAGCGGCAGGGCGTGCGCGATTGCCATCAGGGCCGCCTTCTGGCGGTCGATCACGCACAAAAAGCCGGGGATCGGCGCAGGCTTTATATGCCGTTTCAGGGTGTTGCGGTTGAAAAGGTTCGCAAGATCAATTCCGCAAACATGCGTTGACGGCATTCATGTTGACGGCATTCATACTGACCCTGCATGTTGATCGGTTCTTGAAATCGGCTGGCTTTCAGCCTGAAACGATTTGACGCATGGACCAGGTTGCGACATTGCGTTGCGGGGGATCAATGGGGGCCTTGACCGCGTTATAGCGAGTAGGGGTGAACCCCGCAGCCGCGCCGAACGCCCCGCAGCCCCTGACGGCTGCGGGGCATTGTAACGGCCGCGACATCAAAGGTCGGCCGGTTCAAAATGCCACCATTCCACGCCCTGCCCAGGCAAGCGGATCCGTGACAGGGTCGGGCAGGGCAGGGCTAAACCCATCGCTGCCGTCAGATCCGGGCGGCCGCGACCGACTGTTCCAGAATGGCCAAAGCCTCGGCGAAATGGGCATCGGGGATGGTGATGGGGGCTAGGAAGCGCACCACGTTGCCATAGACGCCGCAGGTCAGCAGGATAAGCCCGCGCTTTTGCGCCTCGATGCGGACGCGTTGGGTAAAGGCCGGGTCGGGCTCATGCGATCCGGGATTGGCGAACTCGACCGCGACCATGAAACCGGGGCCGCGGATATCGGCAATCTCGGGCGCGGTGGAGCGGATCATTTCAAGGTGCTGTTTCAGCCGCGAGCCCAATTCGTTGGCGCGTGCGCACAACTGTTCCTCTTCGATCACATCCAGCACGGCGTTGGCGGCGGCAATGCCGAGCGGGTTGCCACCATAGGTGCCGCCAAGCCCGCCCGGATGGGCCGCATCCATCAGGGCCGCCTTGCCGGTCAGGGCCGCAAGCGGCAGCCCGCCGGCAAGACCCTTGGCCATCGTGGTAATGTCGGCCGACACGCCATAAGCTTCCATGGCAAACATCGTGCCGGTGCGGGCAAAGCCGGTCTGTACCTCGTCCGCGATCATCACGATGCCATGGTCGTCGCACAGCTTGCGAATGGCGCGCACAAGGTCCAGCGGTGCCGGGTAAAAGCCACCCTCGCCCTGCACCGGTTCAAAGATTATCGCGGCGACGCGGGTCGGATCGAGGTCTGCCTTGAACAGTTTGGTCAGACCGGCCATCGCGTCAGCGGTGCTGATGTCATGGATTTCCTGCGGAAAAGGCACATGAAAGACGTCGGGCATCATGGCCCCGAAGCCCTTCTTATAGGGATCGACCTTGCCGGTCAGCGACATGCCCAGCAGGGTGCGCCCATGAAAGGCCCCGCCAAAGGCGATCACGGCATTGCGGCCGGTGGCGATGCGGGCGACCTTGATGGCGTTTTCAACAGCCTCGGCGCCGGTCGTCACGAAAACGGTCTTTTTGGGCCCGTCGCCGGGCACGGCGGCGTTCAGCCGCTCAGCGAGGCGGACGTAGTTTTCATAGGGCAGAACCTGATGGCAGGTATGGGTAAAGCGCGACATCTGTTCGGTGACGGCGGCCATGACCTTGGGGTGGCAATGGCCGGTATTCACGACGGCGATGCCGGCGGCAAAGTCGATGTAACGGTTGCCCTCGATATCCCAGACCTCGGCGTTCAGGGCGCGGTCGACATAGATCTGGGTTTGGACGCCAATGCCGGTGGAAATGGCGTCGGTGCGGCGGGCGGCGACTTCGGCGTTCAACATGGGGGGCTCCTTGGGTGGTTTGGCGTATTTGATCAAACTTTGCGGATGGCTTCAATGGTGAAGTGCCGGTACAAACCGCGTCTGGCGTTCAACGGAGGTTCAAAGCGGCGTTCACCTGTCATTAACCATTCGCCGCCAAAGATGCGGTGAGGAGATCAGAATGCCACAAACTGCACGCATGCCCGCCCCGAGGTATCCTGCCCCGCTGCGCGACGATCCGGCGGATTGGCTGCGACTGGTCAGGTCGCGGCGGATCGGACCGGTGACCTTCCACCGGCTGCTGGCCGATCACGGGTCGGTGACCGAGGCGTTGCGTGTGCTGCCCGACATTGCGCGGGCGGCGGGGGTCGAAAGCTATGAAGCCTGCCCCATCGGGGTCGCGCTGGGCGAAATGAAGCAGGCGCGGGCCGCCGGGGCTGTGATGCTGCGTTGGGGCGACGCCGACTATCCGCAGGCGCTGCTGGATCTCGCCGATGCGCCGCCCGTGTTGTGGATGCGCGGGGATCGCAGCCTGTTGGCGCGGCCCAAGGTGGCGCTGGTGGGGGCACGGTCGGCGTCGTCCTTGGGGCTGCGGATGGCGCGGCGGCTTGGTGAAAGCCTTGGGGCGGCGGGGGTGGTCGTGGTGTCGGGACTGGCCCGCGGGGTTGACACCGAGGCGCATGCGGCGGCGCTGACGACGGGCACCGTTGCCGTGATGGCAGGGGGGGTCGATCAGATCTATCCGGTCGAAAACACCAGATTGGCGGCAGATATTCTGGCCCAAGGCTGTCTTGTCTCGGAACAGCCGATGGGGATGGCGCCGCAGGCGCGGCATTTTCCCATGCGCAACCGCATTATCTCGGGCCTGTCGCGCGCGGTCGTGGTGGTCGAGGCGGCGGTGAAATCGGGATCGCTGATCACCGCCGAAACCGCGCTGGATCAGGGCCGCGACGTCCTGGCCGTGCCGGGCCATCCCTTCGATGCGCGGGCAGCAGGCTGCAACCGGCTGATCCGGGACGGCGCAACACTGGTGCGAAGTGCGGCAGATGTGCTCGAGGCTTTGGGCCTGCCGGCGCGCAACCCGGCCCTGCAGCCACCCCAGATGCGCCCGCAGTCACCCGCCGCCGACAGCCGGTTCGCGACGGTCACTGCCTTGCACACTCTTATCCTGTCGCGTCTGGGTCCCAGTCCGCTGGCCGAAGATCAGTTGATCCGGGATCTGGCGGTGCCGGCCGCAGTCGTGACCCCGGAACTGGTGGTGCTGGAGTTGGCGGGGCGGATCGAGCGGCAAGCGGGCGGTCTTTTGGCCCGGTTGACCTGAACCGGGTTATCGGGCGATTGGGGCGCTGCCGGGCAAGACCGTGCTTGGGGTACAAGACCGGAAAGCTTGCGGCCTGCGCAGGCGCAGGAAGCCTCCGGCGGGAATATTTTCACCAAAATGAAAGGCCGGTCGGGGGCGGTTGACAATGCCGGTGGATGGACCACATCTAGCCCCTGTCCTTGCAGATTGCAGTGACTTTGCTGGTGAAAAGGGAAATTCATGCCAGTCGTCGTCGTCGAATCTCCGGCCAAGGCCAAGACAATAAACAAATATCTGGGGGCGAATTACACGGTTCTGGCCTCGTACGGCCATGTGCGCGATCTGCCTGCCAAGGATGGTTCGGTCGATACGGCACATGATTTCGCCATGACCTGGGAAGTGGCCGCCGACAGCCGCAAGCATATCAAGGCCATCACCGAAGCGTTGAAAACCGATGATGAGTTGATCCTTGCCACCGACCCTGACCGCGAGGGCGAGGCGATTTCGTGGCATCTGCAAGAGGCATTGGCAGGGTCGCTGAAGAAAAAGGGCATGAAGGTAAGCCGGGTGACATTCAATGCCATCACCAAAGCATCGGTGACCGAGGCCATGGCGCATCCGCGGCAAGTGGATGTGCCCTTGGTCGAGGCCTATCTGGCGCGGCGGGCACTGGACTATCTGGTCGGATTTACCCTGTCGCCGGTATTGTGGCGCAAGCTGCCGGGCGCGCGGTCGGCGGGACGGGTGCAGTCGGTGTGCCTGCGGCTGATTGTCGAACGCGAGATGGAGATCGAGGCCTTTCGGGCGCGGGAATTCTGGACGGTGGGCGCCGTGATGACGACGCCGAGGGGGCAGGACTTTGACGCGCGATTGGTGCTGCTGGGCGCAAAACGCTTGGACAAATTCGACATTCCTACGGCTGAAGCGGCAGAGTTGGCGGTTCAGGCGATCATGAACCGAACATTTACGGTCACGGGCGTTGAAAGCAAGCCCGCCAGCCGGAACCCCTATGCGCCCTTCATGACCTCGACCTTGCAACAAGAGGCGAGCCGCAAATACGGGATGGGGGCCAAGGCCTGCATGTCGGCGGCGCAGCGGCTGTATGAGGCCGGCTACATCACCTATATGCGGACCGACGGCATCGACATGGCCCCCGAAGCGGTGGCTGCGGCGCGCGCCGAGATCGCGCGGCAGTTCGGCGCGGCCTATGTGCCCGACAGCCCGCGCCTGTACAAGAACAAGGCCAAGAATGCCCAAGAGGCGCATGAATGCATCCGCCCGACCGAGATGTCGGCCACACCGGACGGGCTGAAACTGGCCGAGGCGGATCAGCGCAAACTCTACGACCTGATCTGGAAGCGCACGATTGCCAGCCAGATGGCCGCCGCGCGGCTGGAGCGGACGGTGGTGGATGTGACCAGCTCCGATGGCCAGGTGGGATTGCGGGCCAATGGGCAGGTCGTGCTGTTTGACGGCTTTTTGAAGGTCTATGACGAGGGGCGCGATGACGAGGCGGATGACGAGGGTCGTCTGCCGGTGATCTTGCAGGGCGAGGCGGCGGACAAGAAGAAGATCACGCCGGAACAGCATTTCACCCAGCCACCGCCGCGCTACAGCGAGGCGACGCTGGTCAAGCGGATGGAAGAGTTGGGGATCGGTCGGCCCTCGACTTATGCCTCGGTCATCTCCACGATTCAGGACCGCGAATATGTGCGCAAAGACAAGAACCGACTGATCCCCGAGGATAAGGGCCGGCTGGTCACCGCGTTCTTGACCAACTTTTTCCGCCGCTATGTCGAATATGATTTTACCGCCGATCTGGAGACCGAACTGGATGACGTGTCCGCCGGCGACCGGCAGTACAAGGATGTGCTGACGCGGTTCTGGCGGGATTTCAGTGCGGCGATTGCCGAGACGGCGGATTTGCGGATTTCCGAAGTGCTGGACAAGATCGACGCGTTTCTGGCACCGCATCTGTATCCCGCACGGCTGGACGGGTCAGACCCGCGGATCTGTCCGACCTGCGGCTCGGGTCATCTGCATCTGAAAACGGCGCGGTCGGGCGGGGCGTTCATTGGCTGCGGCAACTATCCCGAATGCCGCTTTACCCGGGCGATTTCGGGCGGCGATGAAGGTGGCAGCGCCGAAGAGCGGCTGTTGGGCGAGGTGGACGGCACCAAGATTTCGCTGCGGACCGGGCGCTTTGGCCCCTATGTGCAAAAGGGCGAGGCGACCGAGGCTGTGCCCAAGCCGCCACGTGCCAGCCTGCCCAAGGGCTGGGCGCCTGACACTTTGTCACTCGAGCGGGCGGTGGAATTGTTAAGCCTGCCACGGATCGTGGGACTGCATCCCTCCGACGGGGTCGCGGTCGAGACGGCGATCGGGCGCTTTGGCCCCTATGTCAAGCATGGCTCGGTTTACGCCAATATTCCGGATGTCGAAGAGGTCTTTACCATCGGCATGAACCGGGCGGTCGAGGTATTGGCGCTAAAAGCTGCCGGGCGGCGGGGAGCGGCGGCAGCAGAGCCGTTGCGCGATCTGGGGATGCATCCCGATGGCGGGCCGGTCTTGGTGATGCCGGGCAAATACGGGCCCTACATCAAATGGGGCAAGGTGAACGCGACCTTGCCAAAAGAGCTGATCCCCGAGTCGGTGTCGCTGGAGGCCGCTTTGGCCTTGGTTGCCGAAAAGGCCGGGAAGTCAGGCAAGAAGGCGCCAGCCCGCAAGGCGCCAGCCCGCAAGGCGACTGCACAAAAGGCGGCTGCACAAAAGGCAACTTCGCAAAAGGCGACTGTGCAAAAGGCGTCGGCCAAGGTCGCAGGCGCGACAAAGCAGGCAGTTGTTAAGAAACCTGCAACCAGCAAACCAGCGACCAAGCAGGCGGCGGCCAATGCCAGGAAACCAACGGTCAGGAAAATGGCCGCCGCGGCCGGGGACGTTCTGGAATGAGGCTGGCACGGTAGATGTGACCCATGCGTCCAGATATCAAGCATCAGGCATAGCACTGCCCAATCCATCCTGGCCCGTCTTCTGTCCTACACCCCAAAGCGTTACAAAGGCGGACGTTACGATCTACCGGTCTCCAAGACCAAAGCGAACCGAAACGTCGAAATCACAACGCGGCGCTCATGGCGCGTGTCGCGTGGCGGGCGCTGACCGGGCACCTGCACGCTCGGGAAACCGGATCGCACGCATATAGGCCGGCGTTGGGCGCTGGATCATTCCTCGCCCCCCCCATCCTTGGTGGACAACCGCCAGCCATGGTCTGCCTCAACTGCATCGCAACTGATCAGCAGGTGCAGGCATCCGCGTGAAACATCCGGAAATCTGCGCAGGATTCGCCGACACCTCAGCCCGCAAAACTGCGCGAGGTTAGAGCGGGTTGCACTCAATCTGATTCAGATTGAGTGCAACCCAAGACAGGCAAGTCGTTGGTAATGTTGCGAGTTGCGTTCAATCAGGTGAACCTGATTGAACGCAACTCGCTCTAGTGCGCCACATCTGGAAATCGGGTCAAATTGCTTGCGGCTGCGGCGATCTTTCATCACCAGGCGGCAGGGTTTTGCCGTGATCCCCTTGGCGAATGATCGCTTATGCAAGGCCGCGCTCAGGTCTGACGACCGGCACAGGACTGACATGACGACGCCGCAACCACCGGGCAATCCCGCCCGCGATCCGGCAAAGGAGACGATGATGCAGCACGATGGGAAAACAATACAAACGACCGCCTCGACCAGCTTTGACCTATTGGTGGCGCAGATGGCCACTCTGCGCGATGACATGACCAGATTGACCGGTTCGGTCAGCTCCCTGGTCGAACGTCGTGGCCGCAGAATGGCAAGCGACATTTCCGATGGCGTCAGCGAGGCCGTTCAATACGTGGAACGCAAAGGCAAAGGTGCCGAGGCCGATCTTGAAAAGTCGGTGGCCATGCATCCCTTGCTGGCCTTGGGGCTGGCGGCAGGGATCGGCCTGCTGATCGGGGCTATGACACGACGGGGATGAATGGCCTGTTGCAGCCCGCACAGGATCTTGCGCTCGGGGCCATCTGTGCCATGCACGCAGCCTTGCGGCGGGGCGCGCGGGTTGGATTGGCGCTGCTGATCGCCTTGCCGGGTGCCGCCTTCCTGCTGGTTGCGGCCTTTCTTGGCCTGCGCACTCTGCTCGGCGCAGGGCTGGCGGCGCTGATCCTTGGCCTGTCACTTCTGGCACTGGCGGCAGGGGTGCTGCTGGTGGGTCGCGGCGCTGCGCCAAGCGTTCCTGCACCGCCCCTTTGGACAGCGCCCCCTGTCGCGGCACCCCGGCCTGCCGAACTGGCCACGATGACAGTCTTTACGACGGCCTTCATGCTGGGCCGCCGTCTGGCCGAACGGCCTCGCCGTTCCGACAAACCCTGACATAGCGGAGAAACACCATGTCAATCGGTACAATCCTTGCGATCATTCTGGTCATCTTTCTCTTGGGCGGCTTCAGCGGCAGGTTTGGTGGCTATGGCTACGGCTATGGCCATGGCGGTGTCGGCGTGATCGGGGTCATCCTGATCATCGTCGTCGTGCTGATAGTGATGGGGCGGATCTGACAACAGGTCGCTTTGCCAACCTGTCTGCGGTTCCCCCATGCGAATCGGTGTCGAAACCAAAACGACCTTTGCGAAACGGCCAGACCGGCGCCTCATGGCGCCGGACCATTACCCCTTCGCATCCCGCTTCGCCTGCGCCCGCCGCATCATCGCCGACCGCTGCGCGCGCTTGGCCACGGTCGTCTCTTGCCCCGGCGCATCCTGCCAGTCCACTCCCAACTCTGCCGCGCTGGTGCCGAATTCCGGTTTCGCCTCGTCATGGCGCAGTTCCCAGGTCTTGAAATGGTTGACCGTCTCGGCCCCCTCCAGCACCCCCGCCAGCCGCGCATGCATAAAGCTTTTCAAGATCAGGTTGATCCGCGCGCCATAGCCCTTGCCCAGCGATTTGAAGAATTTCAGCACATCCTCATCCAGGCCGATATTGACCTGAACCTTCACCCGCTCGGGCCGCTCTTTGGCGATGTCGTGCCATTCGCTGGGGATGCGGCCCGATTGTTCGATGCGGTTGTGCATGTCCCATTCGAACCGGCGCATCACATCCATCATGTAGTAAAACTGCGTGTTCTGGCGGGTGGTCATCTTGGTCAGATCGGGCATGGCATGGCCTCCTTGTCCGCGACATTTCAGCCCGAATTGGTTAACTTCCCCCTAGCGCAGCGTGTAGAGGCGATGTAGCCGCGCTGTAGGCGCAGTGTAGGTCGTTAACCGCCCATAAACCAAAACAACGAACCTTCGCGCCACAAAACACCCTATCCCCTTGATATTGCTGACATCTTACCGTCCGCAACCATCACACGTCCGGCCCGGCGCACAGCGCCCGGACTGTCAGGCAATATCCGCCCCAGCCAAGCCAGAAACGCCCCTCTTTTCCCCATTCCCCCCCGCACCACAGCCGAGGTGCAGACCGGGGGCCGCTCAGGTGGCCTTCCAGTGAAAGGACACCCGGCCCCCTTGGCTGGAGGTGCAAGCCGCAAGCCAAGTGGCGTAATGCAGCAGAGCCGAGGGCAGAAAATCGGGGCGCTCCTGACTGGCGGGCGCGGAAACGCGCCTGCCGGGGTGAGGAAGCCAAAGGTGCCTGATGGCACGTTTGGCTGACGCAAGAGGCGCGGCCCGATTTGACGCGGGTCAAATCGGGCGAGAGCACAACACTTGCCCTCTTCAGAAGCTTCTTTACACGAGGTATTGAAGTCAAATTCCTTAGATATTATCCTACCTCATTGCTTGGCGTGGAGTGAATAAATGGATTTTTCTGATGAGGCTCTGATTCAGCTCGCATCAGCATCAGATTCCGAAAGTGAATTGATGGACTTCAAGAGAGAGTTCACTCCGGAGAAGAAAGCAGCGTTTTGGGTCGAAATAATCAAAGACATAGTGTCTTTTGCAAACTCACTCGGTGGTGTACTGCTGTTTGGCGTTGAAGACAGTGGAAGAAAGTCTTCCCACGACTGTTCGCCCCTTCTGACATTTGATACCGCAGATCTGCAAAACAAGATTGAAAGCTACACCGGTTCAAATATCAAAGTGGCGATTCGCGGAATTGAGCGCGGCAATGAGGTATTTCCAGCCATCTTAGTATGGCCGGAAACCACACCCATAGTGTTCACAAAAGATGGCACTTATGAGGATATCCAAAACAAGCAGAAATTCGCATTCCATAAGGGCCAAATTTACGTAAGGCACGGGACAAAATGTGAACCAGGAACGCGCAATGACATTGCAAGTTTTATCGAGCGAAGAGTTGCAAGCATCCGTGAAGAATGGCTTGGGAACATAAGGAAAGTAGTTGAGGCTCCCTTGGGACATACGGTAGTGGTCTCAAGCTTGACGCAAGGAGGAACCACAGGAATACCTTTAGTTTCGGCACGATTGACAAACGACCCAAGCGCACTCCCGGTTCGTCTTTCAGACCCAAAGAAAGATTGGCCGCATCGAGGAAAAGATGTCCTGAACGCGTTGAACAAGCAGTTTCCAGGGAAGAACCTCAATAGCCACGACCTCATAACTGTCCGACATTCGCATGATATAAGCGAATTGAGCCGACCAGACATGATGCTCAAATCTCATCCCACAGCAGGCCCACAATACGCAAACGCGTTTCTTGATTGGATTATCAGTGAACTACGAGCCGACTCTGAATTTTTCGAGAAGGCTAGAATGAAATGGCGCGCCGATACTTATGGGGCATAGAACCCCTCACCCATCCATCTTCAACGCCGAAATAAACGCCTCCTGCGGAATCTCCACCTTGCCGAATTGGCGCATCCGCTTCTTGCCCTCTTTCTGCTTGTCCAGCAGCTTGCGCTTGCGGCTTGCGTCGCCGCCGTAGCATTTCGCCGTCACGTCCTTGCGCATCGCCGACAGCGTCTCGCGCGCGATCACGCGGCTGCCAATTGCAGCCTGGATCGGGATTTTGAACATGTGGCGGGGGATCAGTTCTTTCAGCTTTTCCACCATCGCCCGGCCCCGCGCATCGGCGCGGTCGCGGTGGACCATCATGCTGAGGGCGTCGACGGGCTCTTCATTCACAAGGATCGACATTTTAACAAGATGATCTTCGCGGTATTCCGACAGTTGATAATCAAAGCTGGCATAGCCTTGCGAAACCGATTTCAACCGGTCGTAAAAGTCGAACACAACCTCGGCCAAGGGCAGGTCGTAAACCACCATGGCGCGGTTGCCGGCATAGCTTAAATCCAACTGAATACCGCGGCGATCTTGGCACAGCTTTAAAATGTCGCCCAGATATTCGTCGGGCACAAGAATGGTGGCCTTGATGCGCGGCTCTTCGATATGGTCGATAAAGGTCAGATCGGGCATGTCGGCGGGATTGTGCAAATCGCGCACCTCGCCATCCTTCATGAACAAATGAAACACGACCGAGGGGGCGGTGGTAATCAGTTCAAGGTTATATTCGCGCTCAAGCCGGTCGCGGATCACCTCCAGATGCAACAGGCCAAGAAAGCCGCAGCGAAAGCCAAAGCCAAGCGCGGCGGAAGTTTCCATTTCGGTGGAAAAGCTGGCGTCGTTCAGGGACAGCTTTTCAATGGCGTCGCGCAGGTCTTCGAATTGGGCGGCATCGACAGGGAACAGGCCACAAAAGACAACGGGTTGGGCGGGTTTGAAGCCGGGCAAGGGCTGCTCGCAGCCCTTGCGTTCATGAGTGACGGTGTCGCCAACGCGGGTGTCGCGGACCTGTTTGATCGAGGCGGTAAAAATGCCGATCTCGCCCGGGCCAAGTTCGTCGATGTCAACCATTTGGGGTTTTAGGACGGCCAATTTGTCGATGCCGTAGACGGCATTGGTTTGCATCATGCGGATGCGGTCACCCTTTTTCACCACGCCGTCCATGACGCGGATCATGACGACAACGCCGAGATAGGCGTCATACCAGCTGTCAACCAGCATCGCCTTCAAGGGCGCGTCGCGGTCACCCTTGGGTGCTGGCAGGCGGGTCACAATCGCCTCAAGCACGTCGGCGATACCTAGGCCGGATTTGGCGGAAATCAGGATCGCGTCGCTGGCGTCCAGCCCAATGACATCCTCGATCTGCTGGCGGATACGTTCAGGCTCGGCGGCGGGCAGGTCGATCTTGTTCAACACGGGCACGATTTCGTGACCGGCATCCAGCGCCTGATAGACATTGGCGAGGGTCTGAGCCTCAACCCCTTGCGAGGCATCGACGACGAGCAGAGAGCCCTCGACGGCGCGCATCGAACGGCTGACCTCGTAGCCAAAATCGACATGCCCGGGGGTGTCGATCAGGTTCAGGATATAGGTTTTGCCGTCGCGCGCCTTGTATTCGATGCGGACGGTGTTGGCCTTTATCGTGATGCCACGTTCCCGCTCGATATCCATGCTGTCGAGCAGTTGCGCCTTCATGTCGCGGTCGGCAACGGTGCCCGTCGACTGGATCAGCCGGTCAGCAAGGGTGGATTTGCCATGGTCGATATGAGCCACGATCGAAAAGTTGCGGATAAGGTCAAGCTGGGTCATGCGCTGCCGTATAGCGGATGGGCTTGGGGTCGGAAAGGGGGGGCTTGGGGACAGAATTGGGTGCGGTTGAGAGCAAACCGACAAACAGCCTGACCGTGGGCGGTTTTGGCCAGTGGCAAAGCTGGGGTCAAAGCTGTAACCGACTTGAATTTTATGTCCTGTTCAGGCATACAAACGGAAAGTACTGGACCTGAAGCAGAACAGGTTCTGCACACAGGCATGGGGCGGTCGAATGCGCAAGGCAATAACCAAGGCGGGATTGGCCGCCATCTGTATGTGTTTTCTGGCGACTGAACTCAGCGCAGCGCCGATAATTGCCAACGCTTGTTTGCAGTCAAACCGAAAGGCGGCGACGGGGACGCTTTGCAGGTGCATTCAAAAGGTCGCGGACCAAAGCCTGCGTGGCGGGGATCAGCGGCGTGTGGCGTCCTTTTTTCGCAACCCCGACAAGGCGCAAGAAGTGTTCATGTCGAAAAAGAGTGCGGATGACGCGTTCTGGCTGCGCTACAAGGCCTTTGCATCCCAAGCCGAGCAAAGCTGCGGCGGCTGAGGTGGTTTGCCTTTGGCAAGACGGCGTTGGGCTGACATGGACGGGTCGATCATCTCGGGCCTGCGGCGACGCCGGGGCGTGGCCAGTTGCGGCAGTTGGCTGAGACGCCCTCATGACAAATGCGCAGATGGTTGACACGCCGCCCCGGAACTTGCCGGACGCCGGGACAAGTCCGCCGAAACGGCGTCGCTGGCTGAGGTTGTTTTTGCAGGCGTTGATCGTGCTGGCGTTTCTGGGTTGGCTGGCGCTGGCGGTGCGGTTTCAACTGACAGGGTCGTTGCGGGTCGTCGTGCTGGTCGGGATCGGGGTGGCGTTGCTGGCATTGACGCGCCTTTGGTGGGCGGGGCGCAGCCGCGCTGTATGGGGCGGCACACTGGCATTGATGGCTGTAGCAGCGGTCTGGTGGTCGTCGATCCGCCCGGCCGAGACGGCGGATTGGCAGGTGCCGGTGCAATATGGCGTGACCGCCGAGGTCGATGGCAATGATGTGACGTTGCACAATGTACGCAACTTTGACTGGACAAGTCAGGACGCCTTCACGCCCAAATGGGAAACCCGACGCTACAAGCTGGATCAGTTGACCGGGGTTGATCTGTTCAGTTCGGTCTGGGGCAATCCCAACATCGCCCATATCATGATCGGCTTCGGCTTTGCCGACGGACAGCATGTGGTCTTTTCCGTCGAGACTCGGATGCGTCAAGGTCAGGTCTATGCGCCGCTTGCCGGGTTTTTCAAGTCCTACAATCTGGTGCTGGTGGCGGCGGATGAGCGCGACATCATCCGCCTGCGCACTGATCTGCGGGTGGACCCGCCCGAGGTGGTGTCTTTATTTGCCGTTCCCGCGGTGGGGGTGCAAGAACGCAGGCAGGCGTTCGTGGATTTCTTGAACCTTGGCAACCGGCTGGAACATCAGGCGGAATTCTACAACACCCTGACGACGAATTGCACGACGGTGCCGTGGCAGTTGGCCCGGTCGGTCGGAGCCAGTATTCCGCTGAGCTGGAAGGTCTTGGCCTCGGGGCGGTTTCCGGAATATCTGCATGAACTGGGTCTGCTGGCGCCGGACATGCCGCTGGATCAGATTCTGGCCAAGGCGCGGTTGTCGGCCCTGGGTCCGGCGGGCGCAGATGGTGTGGCGTTCTCGCGGCGCATCCGGGCGATGGCGGGACTGTAGTCACGTCTGAGGCGCGGGTGCCAGAACCGAAGCAGCCGGTGGGGCCGCCCGTGCAAGGGATGGCCAGGTTAAGCTGTGCCCCCGACTTGACGCTGCAGGATCATGCCGACCCGGATCGGTCAAGCCATATCCTGCGGCGGGTCAGTAGACGGGCCTGCACCGACCTTTGCAATGGCCTCGGTCAGGGGCAGACTCAGGATCGCGTGGATCGTGGTCCGAGTCAAAGGCCGCCATTTATGGCAGGCGGCGGCTTCGGCTTCGGCTGCGGGGCGCGGGGGCAATCTAGCGCAGAATGCCCTTGAAATTTAGGCGACGAACGTAGGCGATGCAAAGCAGCAGGCTGACCAAGATGACCGCTGAAAACAGCATCGAGCCGGTGCCGGTCAGCGCGGGGGTCTTGGGGCCGATCAGATAGGTATAGGCGCTGTTGGCAAGAAAGCCGAGCAGTGCCAGCATCAAGGCGGGCACGCAGAGACGGCTGCGCGCCAGCAACAGGACCGCGCCCAGCACAGCGAACCAGACGCCAACGGCCCAGGCTGCGGTGGCCCAGGCCGGGTAAGTGTCGAGATAAGCCAGCAGGTCGCTGCGCATCGGTTCGGGGATCATCGCCAGATACCACGGGCTGCGCAGGTGCGACATGGTATAATCAAACGCGCCAAAGGCGAACCAGACCAGCATCACGACGCCCAGAACCCAAAGATGCCAAGGTGTTTTCATATAATCCCCCGCTTTTGCATCAGTCTGGCCTGCCTCGTTCTGTGGGTCAAGGGTGGCGGCTTGTGACGCTAGAGCG
>JBAXXO010000001.1:0-48978 GCA_037127855.1 Alphaproteobacteria bacterium | reverse complement strand
CAAGGCTCGAACGCGTTTTTCGATTGGCCTGTTTCCATGAAAACCAGACACGCTATAGGGCCACGCCAGCGTCACGAATGGCATGGCCCCTCGACTCGGCCCGCTTTTCAGGTGTCTTCAGCTGCGCCGCGCCCTGAAAAGAGTCAAAGCCGCGCCATGACGGTGTTATCGCACCCGCCGTCTCATCGTGATGCTTTGGCCATGACTCCGTCGATGCGCATTCTGCCCCATGCCTTGGATCAGATTGTCACCGCCGCTCCAGTTGACGACTTGCAACGCCATGTTGACCTGATCGGGTGACAGGCCCAATTCCGTGGCCCGCCCCATGGCCTCGATCAGCGATGACAGTGTCCTGACCGGCCCGCCTGCATCGAATGCCTGCGAGGGTCCGCCCACGTCGATCACCACCTTGCCGCCCAGATTGGTCGATGCCTCCTCAGCGTTCAATTCGCAGATCGGTTGCAACACCCATCCGGCCAGAGGACGTTGCGCCTCACGGACAAGCGGCCCTTGCAATGCCACGGCATACAGACCCGGCAGGACGCCAAAGGCCGCAAAGATAGCCCAGCGCGCCGCCTCGGGCGTCTCCGCCGTCATTGCGCGCGACAGATCGGGGGAAGGTTGACTGGGGGGACTTTTTGGCCAGCCGGTGCATCCCCGCCGCCATAGCTTGCGCCGTGCCCTCAATCACAAGCGTCTTGCCGCGCTAGCCACGAAATGCCCCAGCCCAATCTGCGCCGCCGCCATTGTCAGGCAACGGCACGATCTGCGACCCGATGGGGGCATCACGGTACACGTCACGCAAAGCCGATTCAACCTCGTTCAACAGGCTTGCCCTCAATGGTGCCTGCTGCAATGGCGATTGACCGGCGCATGGTCTCGGCGGGTCAGACCCAATCCGAAAGTGCAGCACCTCCGCCGGCAAGGCGGTTTGCGATACGAGACCGCTGGCCTCTGACACTGACAGGCGGTAAGCGCTCGGAATGCCGCCACGGGTTGACAGGTCCCAATCGGCATAAGGCAACAGCCCCGTGTCAGTGATCAGGAACACAGATTCACCACGCAGCGCCAGAGAGCGCGCCAGCAGGGCCATGGTGCGTCGATCCGCCAGGTCTCGGGGTTGCCCTTCGCTTCAAACAGGGCCAGAGCGCCCTCCCACAGCGTCACACAGGCTTGCACCGTCGCAGTCAGTTCGGCACTGCCGGATGATCCGCCGATGCAGCTGGACCGCAGGGCCATCAGGTCAGCGGTTTAACTGGACGCCCGCTTTCGCGTTTGAGCATTTCTTTGCATCTGTAACCTCCACCGTGCCAAAGCTCGTTAAAGGCCCGCGCCTGCCAGTTGGGCGCCTTGATCTGCGCCATGGGATAGGCCGGGACAGTGACCGCTGATAACTCCATCAGGTCGGCCGCCTTTACGGTGCGCAGAATGCCATCGCCGCGCCTCTTCACCGTGTCGCCGCCCGGTGCCACGCGAAGGCCCTGTGACAGGCCCTTGATCAGGCCCGCCGCATTGGCTGCGATAAAGTCACGCGCCCATGTGGTGCCTGCCATGTCTGCCGTTTCGGTCGCGTCAAATTCCAAGGCCCATGGGGTGTCACGCAATTTCAGCTTGCCAGCGGATCGGCTGGCCAGCGAGTGCGCAAAGTCATGTTGGGCCAAAAAATGCATATCACTGGCCCCGCCGATCTTGGCCGAGAAGGCCCGCGCCGCGAATTGCTCAAGGCGCGACGGTGCCACACACACGGTTCCGCCCGCGCTCGGAAGTTGGGGTAATGAGGCCATTTCACAGACGCGCCCTCCGGTAGCGGGCCATGACGCGCGCGGTATGCGGTGACAGCGCAGGCCCGCGACAAAGCACGCGCCGCTTTGGTCGTACATGCGGGCCATCTGATCAGCGATTGCCATCAGAACGTCAGTGGGCAGTGACGCCGGGTTAGCGGCCAGTTGCGCGGGACATGTGATCCGCATCCGATGGGCAGCGTGTCTGTCAGATGCACAATGGGATAGCGGCCAGCCTGGATCGCATTCGAACTGACTTTCGCAAAGTCCGGGCCGTAACAGTCGACTACCGAATTCGACATGCCACCCGACAACGTCAACGGTTTTGCTCCGGGCTTCAGGCCCAGCTTCTTGTACCGTGCCAGCGTGACGGGCGATCTTTCAGCCCAAGCCGTGCCATCCGGGCCTGTTCCGGTCTTGAACCGTTCCTCGGTTGTATCCCCCTAAACGCGCGCCGATCTCGTTCATCACGGGCGACAATTCGTCCAACTGGGTCAGCGCACTGGCCAGGGCGGCAGAAATCTGGTCGTCATTGATATCGATGGTGATCATGACCATCATGTTCCCCATGACGACGGCGGCAACTCGGGATCCGTCACACTGACATAAATTGGTGGTGCGTGAAGGGACGCCCGGCCTTCCGTCATTTCAAATTCCCCCATACGATTTCCGGCTCCCCGCCCTTCACCCGCCCCTCGATGTCGGTCAACGGCACCTCAAAGGCCGATACGATGCCATTGGTCTGCCGTTCGCCAAGCTGTCTTTTCTTCATGAAGTATCGGACGCCGACAGTCAGTTGGCTGCCTTGCCTGCCAGGCCCCACCATGAAGATCAAAATTCCTGTCTTTTTGTCCAACAAAACGGCTCGTCCATTCCTGATCTGCTGCGGCAGATCGGCCCACTCTGTTGGGGTCAGCGCATTCCCAGCCAGAACGTGGCGAACAGCCTTTGGCCCCGACAAAAGGCCCTTATCGACAACAAGTTCGGCCTAGGCGGGCCGCAGCGAACGGGCATCAAGTGCCTCAAGCACAGGGCGCGGCATGACGCCGACCAATCCCGCTTGATATTGGATTCGTGCAACCGTTCCGGCCACTCTCATCGGGGCTAAGCCAGATGTCCTTCCCGTCGATGCGAACAGTTTCGCCGTCAACGTCATGGATCAGGCTATAGGCCCGGTCGCCAACGCGCCATCTGCCAGACGTTGCAGACTTGGGGTCAGCCTTGCCGAGAGCGCAAGATGCGCCATCGTGCATCACGCCACCCTATCGACATAGGTCAGAAAGGCGGTGCGATCCGCAGGGCGCACGGTTACACCAGTCCAGCGCATAGGCATTCAGTTCGGCGGTCGATGACCACTCGGCCCAATCAGTTGCCGCGTCCATGACGCCGAACAAAGGCGGGATCTGCGAACCGGCCCCAAGGTCCAGAAACGCCGCCTGCATGATTTCGCAGGCGTCGCCGGGGTTATTTTCGCCGATTGCCAGGCACAATGCTGTTGCGGCCTGAGCCCGGTTGCGGTTGTTTGTGCCGCCACAAAGTCTACCAAACGCAGATCAGCACCGGTTGCGCCCGCCAGCGCGCCGGTGTCCGCGTTGGTAGTGTGAACAGACATAGAACAAATTGTGTCAGATTTGTACCACTTTGCCCCGTCTGTTCCGGTTCCGTTCAGCAAGATCATGCCAGAACCTGCGATGTGATCCGCGCACGCATCATCGGCCATTGCTATTTTTTCAGGGGTTTTGTAGGTGCGGCCTTGGGACACCCTTCCCCAACGAAGGGCATCTATCTGTGAGGATACAATGGCTGATCTGATCGCCCCGGCGTTGCGCCCGGAAAACCCGCGCTTTTCCTGTGGCCCCTGCGTCAAGATTCCCGGCTTTGGCCTTGAGATGCTGACCGATGCGCCGCTGGGCCGGTCACACCGCTCGGCCGTCGGCAAATCCAAACTGGCCGAGGCCATCGATCTGACCCGCGAGATCCTTGGCGTGCCCGCTGACTACCGTATCGGCATCGTGCCCGCCTCTGATACCGGCGCGGTCGAGATGGCGATGTGGTCGCTGCTGGGCGCCCGCAAGGTCGAGATGCTGGCCTGGGAATCCTTTGGTGAAGGCTGGGTGACCGATGCCGTCACGCAGTTGCGGCTCGACGCCAAGGTCCGGGTCGCGCCCTATGGCCAGATCGTCGATCTGGCATTGGTCGATTTTGACAGCGATGTGGTGTTCACCTGGAACGGCACCACCTCGGGCTGCCGACTGCCGAACGGCGATGCGATCCCGGCAAGCCGCAAGGGGCTGACCGTATGCGATGCCACCTCGGCGGCCTTTGCGATGGACCTGCCGTGGGACAAGCTGGATGTGGTGACGTTTTCTTGGCAAAAGGTGTTGGGTGGCGAGGGGGGGCATGGCATGCTGATCCTGTCGCCCCGCGCGGTGCAACGGCTGGAGACCTATACACCGGCATGGCCTTTGCCAAAGATTTTCCGCCTGACCAGCAAGGGCAAACTGATCGAGGGGATCTTTGAGGGTGAGACGATCAACACCCCCTCGATGATGGCGGTAGAGGATTACCTTGTGGCCCTGAAATGGGCCAGATCGGTCGGGGGCCTGCCCGGTCTGATCGCCCGCGCCACGGCAAATGCGCAATCGCTGTGGGATTTCTGCGCCGCCCATGACTGGATCGCCAATCTGGCCGAGACGCCGGACATCGCCTCGACCACCAGCGTATGCCTGAAATTCTCCGACCCGCGGATCAAGGATGGCGCGGCCTTTGCCAAAGCCGTCGCCAAGCGCATCGAAACGGCCGGTGCCGGTCTGGACATCGGCGCCTACCGCGATGCGCCCCCCGGTCTCAGGGTCTGGTGCGGCTCTACGGTCGAGGCGGCAGATGTCGCCGCCCTGCTGCCGTGGATCGCCTATGCCTATGCGGCGGAAATCGCGGCGCAAAGCTGAAAGAGTGCTGGGTTGGCACCCATCCTGCCCCCCACATGAAGGGTGGGTGCCAACCCACCTGCCCCTTGATAATGGAGTCCAATATGGCCCCCCGCGTCCTCGTTTCTGACGAACTCTCCGAAACTGCCGTTCAGATCTTTCGCGACCGTGGAGTTGCGGTGGATTATTTGCCCAAACTGGGCAGGGACAAGGACGCCCTTGCGGCCGTTATCGGCCAATATGACGGGCTAGCCATCCGGTCCGCCACCAAGGTGACTGACAAGCTGCTGGCCCGCGCCACGAACCTCAAGGTCGTCGGCCGCGCCGGAATTGGGGTCGACAATGTCGATATTCCCGCAGCCTCAAAAAAGGGGGTGATCGTGATGAACACGCCCTTCGGCAACTCGATCACCACCGCCGAACATGCGATCGCCATGATGTTCGCCGTCGCCCGCCAACTGCCCGAGGCCAACGCCAGCACCCAAGCCGGCAAATGGGAAAAGTCGCGCTTCATGGGGGTGGAACTGTTCAACAAGACCCTCGGCGTGATCGGTGCCGGAAATATCGGTGGCATTGTCTGCGACCGCGCCGTCGGATTGCGGATGAAGGTGGTGGCTTATGACCCCTTTCTGTCCGACGAGCGCGCCAAGACCCTCGGTGTTATCAAGGTCGAGCTTGACGACCTGCTCGCCCGTGCCGATTTCATCACCCTGCATGTGCCCCTGACCGACAAGACCCGCAACATCCTGTCGGCCGAAAATCTGGCCAAGACCCGCAAGGGCGTGCGCATCATCAACTGCGCCCGCGGCGGTCTGATCGACGAGACGGCCCTTGCCGCCGCCCTGACCAGCGGCCATGTCGCCGGTGCCGCGCTGGACGTGTTCGAGGTTGAACCCGCCACCCAAAGCCCGCTCTTTGGCATGGCCAACGTCGTCTGCACCCCGCATCTGGGCGCATCGACCACCGAAGCGCAAGAGAATGTCGCCTTGCAAGTGGCCGAGCAGATGTCGGATTACCTGCTGACCGGTGCGGTGTCGAATGCGCTGAACATGCCCAATGTCACCGCCGAAGAGGCGGCTGTCATGGGGCCATGGATCAAGTTGGCCAGTCATCTGGGCGCCTTCATCGGCCAGATGACCGACGAGCCGATCAAGGCGATCAACATCCTTTATGATGGCACCGTGGCCGCCATGAACCTTGCCGCGCTGAACTCGGCCGTGATTGCAGGCGTGCTGAAAACCCAAAACCCCGACATCAACCTCGTCTCCGCCCCGGTTGTCGCCAAGGACAAGGGCATCCAGATTTCCACCACACGCCAAGACAAGACCGGCGTGTTCGACGCCTATATCAAGGTCACCATGGTCACCGACAAACGCGAACGCTCGGTCGCAGGCACCTGCTTTTCGGATGGCAAACCGCGATTCATCCAGATCAAGGGCATCAATATCGACGCCGAGATCGGCGCACATATGCTTTATACCACCAACGAGGATGTGCCCGGCATCATCGGCCTGCTGGGCATGACGCTGGGCAAGAACAACGTCAACATCGCCAACTTTACCCTTGGCCGCTCGGGCGTGGGGCAGGACGCCTTGGCGATCCTTTATCTGGATCAGCGCATTGATCCCAAAGTGGTCAACATGTTGGAAGCGACGGGCGTGTTCAGTCAGGTCAAGCCCCTGCAATTCGATGTGGCCTGACACTACGGTCCGGACCAATGGCTAGAACCGGCCCGCCCACCCGATGGAGATGCGATGTTCAGCTATGCAATCGGCGATATTCACGGCCATCTCGACCTGCTGCTGGCTGCCCATGACCTGATCCGCGCCGATCAGGCCCTGTATGGTGCCGGACCCGTCATCCATGTCGGCGATCTGGTTGACCGTGGTCCTGACAGTCGCGGTGTCGTGGAATATCTGGCGCGCGGTGCGGCGGCGGGCAAGGATTGGGTGGTGCTGAAAGGTAACCATGACCGTCTGCTCAGCCGCTTTCTCGACGATCCCGCTTGGCATGACCCCGGTTTGCGCCCCGAAATGGCCTATCTGCACCCCAAGATCGGCGGCGCGGCGACACTTGCGTCTTACGGGGTGCGCAATGCCGCTGACCGCCCCTTGCCCCCGGTTCATGCCGAAGCGGTGGCGGCGGTGCCTGCCGATCACCGGGCCTTTCTCGACCGCTGCCCCACATTGTTTCGCTGGGGCGAGGCGGTGTTCGTTCATGCCGGCATAAGGCCCGGCGTGGCGCTGGCGGCGCAGTTGGAACAGGATCTGGTCTGGATCCGGGCCGAATTTCTGACCGACCAGCGCGACCATGGCGCCTTGATTGTGCATGGCCATACCTCGGTCGATCAGGCGACGCATTACGGCAACCGGCTGAACATCGACTCCGGTGCGGCCTATGGCGGCCCCTTGTCCGCCGTGGTGATCGAGGGGCGCGCTGCATGGCTTTTGACCCCAAAGGGAAGGGTGGCACTGCTGCCATGACGCGCATTGCCCGAATTCAGGTTCACCTGATTTGGCGCAACACGCGTTAGCACGCCACCGGGCGGCAAGACACCAGATTGGGTCGCCCATTGCACAGATCAGCGCACAAAAACCGGTCACGCTGATGGCGATGACACAGATGACAAAGGCCTGACAGGTTGCCCAGACTGGAAAACCGAGCCGGGTTCGCATAGGTCTGACAATACCGGGCGCCGGGTTACACCAATTCCATTGGAAAGAAACTGACATGACGACCCTTTCGCGACTGCTTGACCTTGCTGCGCTGCCCGCAGCCGAGATTCCGCAAAGTGCACGGATCATGGCCCGGTTTTCGCTATTCGACTGGTTGGTATGCGGCCGCGCCGGGGTGGATGAGCCCTTGGCGTGCATCTTGCGCAAATATGTGGCGGCAGAAGGCGGACGCCCGGTCGCGTCAATCTTTGGCGGTGGGCAGGCACCGGCGCGGGCGGTGGCCCTGGTCAATGGCGCAACCAGCCATGCGCTGGACTACGATGATACCCATTTCGGCCATGTGGGCCATCCCTCGGTCGGGATTTATCCCGCTGCCCTGGCGGTGGGCGAGGAGGTTGGTGCCAGCGCTGCAACCGTCGCGGATGCGTTTTTGATCGGGGCCGAGGCGTCTGTGCGGCTGGGGATGGTGCTGGGTTCGGCGCATTACAACCGAGGCTTTCACCAGACCGCCACGGCGGGTGCCTTTGGTGCCACCATCGCGGCGGGGCGGGTTTATGATCTGACCCGCGATCAGATGCGTGTGGCCCTGGGCCTGTGTGCCACCCGTGCTTCGGGCCTGAAATCGCAGTTCGGCACGATGGGCAAACCCTATAACGCCGGGCTCGCCGCCGCCAACGGGGTGGAATGCGCGGGGTTGGCGCGTCGGGGCTTTACCTCGGCGGACGATGGGGTGATGGGGCAGCAGGGCTTTGTGGCAACGCATTCCGATGCGCCGTCCGAGGTCGGAGTTTGGGATGCACCACCGCCCGGCACCTTTGTGTTCGAGCAGATCAAATACAAACTGCACGCCTGCTGTCACGGCACCCATGCGATGATCGAGGGGCTGGCAGCCGCTCGGCGTTTGCATCAACTTTCGGCGGAACGGGTGGCGGCGATCCACCTGCGGACCAGCCCACGCTGGCTGTCGGTCTGTGATATCAAAGCGCCGCGCACCGGGCTGGAGGTCAAGTTCAGTTACACCTGGCTTGCAGGCATGGTACTGCTGGACCGTCAGACCGCTGCCGACCGGAGCTATACCGACGCGTTGGCTGCCGACCTTGAACTGACGGCATTTGCAAGCAAGATTACGGTAACGGGCGACGCCAAGGTCAGCGATATGCAGGCAGTGGGCGATATTGTGCTGACCGATGGCGTGGTGCTGCGGTTCGGACATGACCTTGCAGCCCCTCTTGGCCCCGACGTGCTGGAAGCAAGCCTGCGCGCCAAGGCAACCGGGCTTTTGGGAGCCGAGGCAGAAGGTCTGTGGCAAGCGGTCGTCCAACTGGACGCGCGGACAGCATCCGATCTGGGCAAACTTCTGCGGGCGTCATGAGCACCATGTGCTGCCCCATTCAGCATGACATTGACCGATGACACCATCGCGGCGCTGCACGTGGGCGGCGGTGCCCTTTTCGCGCTGCGGCGGCAAATGGTGGCTGCACCCGTCATTGCCCGCGCAGGCCAGATGCGGGAGGCGCGTCAGCGATTGAAAAAAGGTCGAGCGGTCAGCGAGTGACGCCACGTCGCGCAAGCCCCGCCTGCTGCAGCCGCCACAGCAAGACGTCAAACCGATCCTGCCCAAAGAAAACCTCACCGGAAAAGACCATGCTGGGGACGCCCCAATGTCCCGCCGCCCGCAACAGGGCGTTGTTTTGCGCAAGCTGCGCGTCGTAATGCGCGGGATCTGCCGCAACCAAAGCCGTCAGGTCCGCAAGATCAAGCCCGGCTTGCGCCGTGGCCCGCTTCACATGATCGCCGCTGTCCCAGCCTGTCACGGTTCCATCCCAGAGCAGGCGCGAAACCTGATCTGCAAAGGCCAGCCCTTGGCCCCGCTCTGTCGCTGCGACGCCAAGACGGCCGAGCCATATCGCAAGCGGT
This sequence comes from Alphaproteobacteria bacterium, assembly GCA_037127855.1. Taxonomy (GTDB): domain Bacteria; phylum Pseudomonadota; class Alphaproteobacteria; order Rhodobacterales; family Rhodobacteraceae; genus Stagnihabitans. The sequence continues at coordinate 39,678 of JBAXXO010000001.1, read as the reverse complement.
TGGTCGCGGCTTATGGCCAAGGTGATCGGGTCCTGGCTGATAGGGTCGGGGACGGGCCTGCGAAAGGGCAGGCCAAGAAACGCCGCCGCCCGCGCGCTGTCAGCCAGGAAATAGGGGCGGGCCAACGGGTCCATGCGGGCAAAATACGCCGGATTTCTAAGTGCCGCAGGATGGACGACGTGCAGATCGACATCAATGTCGAAGTCGCGCTTCAAGGAAACGATCCTTGGCAGCAAGAGATAGGAATAGGGGCTGCGAAACGACCAGAAGAGGTCTATCGAAAGCGTCATCCCCGGCCCCTTTTCCCCACGCGGCGCACAAGCCTAGCATTCGTCCAGGGCCAGGTGCACCCGCGCAGGTCTGCAAGCAGTTATGCCGATCCGGCATAACTGAAATCGGCAGATCCAGGCTTCTGCCCGGCTTTGCCTTGTGTGTCTTATCCGATGTAATCCAAAAAGGTCCGTTGATGCCCTACGAAAACCCTGACGAAAGCGACGAAATCCGCGAGATCCGCGTGTCTGTGGCGCGCCTTTGCGGACAGTTTCCCGGCACATACTGGCGCAAGCTTGACCGCGAGGCTGGTTATCCGACCGAATTTGTGACGGCCCTGACCGAAGCGGGCTATCTTTCGGTCTTGATCCCCGAAGCCTATGGCGGTGCCGGCTTAAGCTTGAGTGTGGCGGCTGCCGTGCTGGAGGAGATTCAGAAAGCCGGGGCCAATGGCGCGGCATGTCATGCGCAGATGTACATCATGGGCAGTCTTTTGCGGCATGGGTCCGATGCGCAAAAGGCCCGCTACCTGCCGCAGATTGCATCAGGTGCCTTGCGGCTTCAGGCTTTTGGCGTGACCGAACCGGGCAGCGGCACGGACACGACCTCGATCACCACCTTTGCCGAAAAGCGCGGCGATCATTACGTGGTCAACGGGCAAAAGGTCTGGACCAGTCGGGCCGAACATTCCGACCTGATGCTGCTACTGGCCCGAACGACGCCCAAGGACAAAGTGGCCAAGCGAACGGATGGGCTTTCGGTCTTCATCGTCGACATGAAACGGGCGCTTCAGGCCGGAATGACGATCCGGCCCATTCGGACCATGATGAACCACTCCACCACCGAGGTGTTTTTCGACAACGTCATGGTGCCGGCCGAAAACCTGATCGGCGAGCAGGGCCGTGGCTTTCGTTACATCCTGTCCGGCATGAACGCAGAACGCGTGCTGATCGCTGCGGAATGTATCGGCGACGCCAAATGGTTCATCGCCAAGGCGACGGCTTACGCCAACGAGCGCCGGGTCTTTGGCCGCCAGATTGGCCAGAATCAGGGCGTTCAGTTTCCCATCGCGCGTGCCTATGCGCAGATGCGCGCCGCTGACCTGATGGTCCGACATGCAGCCGGCCTGTTCGAGGCGGGCAAGGACTGTGGCGCAGAGGCGAACATGGCCAAGATGCTGGCTGCCGAGGCCTCTTGGGCCGCCGCCGAGGCTTGCGTGCAGACCCACGGCGGTTACGGCTTTGCCGAAGAATACGACATCGAACGCAAGTTCCGTGAGGCACGGCTGTATCAGGTTGCGCCGATTTCGACCAACCTGATCTTGTCTCATTTGGCCGAGCATGTGCTTGGCCTGCCAAGGTCTTACTGAAATGGCGGGTCCGCTGACAGGGCTGCTGGTTGTCGCCATCGAACAGGCGGTTGCGGCACCTGCCTGCACCGTGCGGCTGGCCGACGCGGGCGCGCGCGTCATCAAGGTCGAGCGGGAAACCGGTGACACGGCGCGCCACTATGACCGCGCCGTCCACGGCACCAGCGCCTATTTCGCCTGGCTGAACCGCGGCAAGCAAAGTGCTGTGCTTGACATCAAGGCCGTAGCGGACCGCGCCCTGGTCGAGGCTATGGTCGCGCAAGCCGATGTGTTTGTGCAGAACCTGGCCCCCGGTGCCGCTGCGCGGCTGGGTCTGGGGGCGGCTGACCTGGTGGCACGCTATCCTGGCCTCATTGCTGTCGATATCGTCGGCTTCGGACAAAACACCCCAGCACATTCGATGCGCGCTTATGACATGCTGATCCAGGCGGAATGCGGGCTGTGTTCTGTGACCGGGACGGCCGAAACCCCGGTAAAGGTCGGTGTCTCGCTGGCCGATGTCACGACGGGTATGACGGCACATGCAGCCGTCCTTGAGGCTTTGTTGGAGCGCGGGCAGACTGGGCGGGGCAAAGTGATCGAGATCGCCATGTTTGACGCCATGGCGGATCTGATGTCGGTGCCTTTGTTGCACCACGACTATGGCCAGCGGGACACGCCGCGGGTGGGGCTGCGCCACGCGTCGATCTATCCCTATGGCGCCTATGCCTGCGCTGACGGCGACGTGGTGGCCGTCGTGCAAACCCCACAAGAGTGGGTGCGGTTTTGCGACATGGTCCTGCAACGCCCGGATCTTGCGCAAGACCCCCGCTTTGCCAGCAACCCGGCCCGCGTGGTCAATCGCGCAGCGCTGGATGACCTTATCGGCCCGATTTTCGCGGCCCAGACCCAGGCCGGAATGATTGCGGTGCTGCAGGCCGCAGACCTGCCTTGGTCGCGGGTCAGCACCGTGGCGGATTTGTCCGCACACCCGGCGTTGCGCCGGATGGCAGGCCGTGTGGCGGGGGGGAGCTTCAGCGGGGCGGTGTCTGCGTTGCGCCGCGATCTGGTGGCTGGACCTGTTCCAGAGCTTGGCGAACACACCGATCAGATCCGGGCGGAGTTTTCCAAGTGACCGGCCTCCTGGACATTGACCACCTGCGCCAATGGATCGGCCGGACCGAAACGGTCGAGGATACCGTCTCAGCCCGGCTGGTCGCAGGCTATCTGGCCATACTGGACGACCCCACCCCAGAGCGCGCCATTGGCGACGAAGCCCCCTTGGCGATCCATTGGTGCCTTGCACCCGCCATACGTCCGATGTCGCAGCTTGGGCTGGACGGGCACCCCAAACGCGGCGGACTGCTGCCGCCGGTGCCATTGCCGCACCGGATGTGGGCGGGTGGACAGATCGACCTGCATGGACGTTTCAAGGTCGGCGATGTGGTTACGCGGCAATCGACCGTGCGTGACGTGGTTGTGAAAACGGGCCGCAGCGGGGCGCTGTGCTTTGTGACGGTCCATCACGCGTTCACCAGCGCGCAAGGGCTGATCCTGACCGAGCGGCACGACATCGTCTATCGTGCCCCGCGTGACCCCGATGCCCCCGCGCCGGTGATCCCGCAGGCACCAAAGGCGCGCTGGTCGTTCAGCGTCATGGCCGACCCGGTGCTGTTGTTTCGCTATTCCGCCATCACGTTCAACGGCCACCGCATCCACTATGACCGCAATCATGCGATCCAGTCCGAGGGTTATGCGGGCCTCGTGGTCCACGGCCCGCTGCAAGTCACACTGATGCTTGAATACGCCGCCCGCCTGCGGGGCGCACCGCCTGCGACCTTCGCGTTTCGCGGCATAAGCCCGCTGATCGACGGCGCGGCCTTTACCGTCAACGCGGATGAAACGGCAGAGGGGCTGCATCTGTGGACCGCTGCCGACGATGAGCGGCTGTGCATGGAGGCGCAGGCCGCCTGGAAGTGAATGCAAAACAAAGGCTTGGCGATAGCTGCGCGGGGCCGCGAACGACAGGGCGTTAACAACAAGGGATGCAAGGATGATCAGGGTAGGCGTTGACGTGGGTGGTACCTTCACCGATCTCGTGTTGGAGGCGGTGGGGGCGGATGGCCGCCAGCAGGTCTTTGTACACAAAGTCTCCAGTACGCCAAAAGACCAGTCGATTGGCGTTGTGCAGGGCGTGGTGCAGCTTTGCGCCATCGCTGGCATCCAGCCAGGCCAGATCGACGCGCTGTTTCACGGCACCACGGTCGCCACCAATATCGTGATCGAGCGTGACGGGGCAGAGGTCGGGATGATCACCACCAAGGGCTTCCGTGACATTCTGCATATGGCGCGGCACAAACGCCCCCACAACTTTTCGCTGCAATTTGATGTGCCATGGCAAAGCGCGCCGCTGATCAAGCGCCGCAACCGCATTGCCGTGACCGAACGGATCATGCCACCGACGGGCGTGGTGGAAACGGCGTTGAACCTGGACGAGGTCGAACAGGCGGCAGAGCTTTTCGCCCAGCGCGGGCTAGAGGCTGTGGTGATCGGCTTCCTTTTCTCGTTCCTCAACAACGAGCACGAACTTAAAGCGAAAGAAATCGTCCAGCGTGTCATGCCGGACGCCTTCATCTGCGCCTCGTCTGAAGTCGTGAATACAATGCGCGAATATGAACGGTTTTCGACCGCAGCGATGAACGCCTATATCGGGCCGCGCACGGCTGGCTATCTGGACAACCTGCAACGCCGTTTGCGAGAGGCTGGGGTGACTGCCTATGTCCGCATGATGCAGTCGAATGGTGGGGTTTCGACGGTGGAGCAAGCCAGCAAGAACCCGGTCGGTTTGCTTCTGTCCGGTCCGGCGGGTGGCGTGATCGGCGGGCGCTGGACAGGAGAGGCCTGCGGTCAGGGCCAAGTCATCACCATCGACATTGGCGGGACCTCTGCCGACATCTCGGTCATCCGCAATGGTGCCCTGACCATCAAGAACCCGCGTGACACCGAAGTGGCCGAAATGCCGGTGCTGGTGCCGATGATCGACATCGATGCCATCGGGGCGGGCGGCGGGTCGATTGCCTATGTCGACAGCGGTGGTGCCTTCCGTGTCGGTCCGCGCTCGGCCGGGGCAGAGCCGGGACCGGCCTGCTATGGTAAAGGCGGGGTAGAGCCGACGGTGACGGACGCGCAGGTGGTGCTGGGGCGTCTGGACTCGGATCAGTTCCTGGGTGGTGGGTTGAAGATCGACCCGGCCTTGTCAGAGGCAGCGATCCGTTCAAAACTGGCGGAACCGTTGGGTCTGTCGGTGAAGGACGCTGCCTTGGGCGTGCTGCGCATCATCAACAACCATATGGCGCTGGCGATCGCGTCCAATTCGGTTGCGCGGGGCATTGACCCGCGGGGCTTCAGCCTGATGGCCTTTGGCGGTGCCGGGCCTTTGCATGGCGTGGCACTGGGTGAGGCGATTTGGGCGAAGAACGTCATCTCTCCCCTGCATCCCGGCATCACGGCGGCGATGGGGCTTTTGGTCACCGAACCGCGCTATGAATTCACCCGGTCCGCGCTGGCCATCCTGCAGGCGGGGGATATGGACACATTCGCCAACCTTGGAGCGATCTTTGACAGATTGGAAGCCGAGGCCAAGGCGCAACTGGACAGCGACGGCGTCCCGGCCAAGGCGCAACGCTTCTCGCGCATCGCGGAATGCCGCTATGTTGGGCAAGGCTTTGAACTGCGCGTCGATGTCCCGGAGGGGCCGTTTACGGCCGCGACCGCGGACGGTGTCGCGCGGGCCTTCTATGCGGTCCATCGTACCGAATACGGCCATGCCTTTGAGGATCAAGCGGTTGAGGTCGTGACCCTGCGCGTCATCGGCACCGCCTCGGCTGACACCCTGCGCCTGCCGGAACTTGACAAGGGCGGGCGCCGTAACCCGTCTGACGCGGCGCTGTATTCCCGATTGACCACCTTTGACGATGGCCAAACGCTGGAAACCCCGCGCTTTGACCGCAGCAAATTGAAAGCCGACGACGTGGTGACCGGGCCTGCCATCGTCACCCAGCAAAACTCCACCACCGTCATCCCCAAGGGCTACACCGCGCTGGTGATGCGCTTGGGCGACATTGTGATCAGCCGCAACGTGGAAGGGCACTGAACCATGAGCAAGACCATTGATCCGATCACGCTGCAGGTCATCGGCGGCGCGCTGCATGCGATTGCCGAACAGATGGGCAACGTGCTTTACCGCATGTCCTATTCCTCCATCATCCGAGAGAGTCAGGATCTTGGCGCAGGACTGTTCGACCTTGACTATAACACACTGTGCGAAAGCGATTCCACGCCGATGCATATCGGCTCGATCCCCGGTTATCTGCGCGGCATCGAAAAAAGCATTTCCCTGAGCGACTGGCACGAGGGCGATGTGGTGATCCACAATCACCCCTATTTCGGTGCCAGCCACTCACCCGATATCGGCATCGTCATGCCGATTTTTTATTGCGGCGAACTGGTCGGCTTTTCGGCCAACACCGCGCACCATCTGGACATCGGGGCGGCGACTCCGGGCTTGATCATCGATGTGCCGGACGTCTTTGCCGAAGGCATGCTTCTGAACGGATTGAAACTGGTCGAGGCAGGCAAACGCAACGACACGCTTTGGCGCTATATCAGCGGAAACACCCGCGTGCCGGGGCTGGTGATGCGCGATTTGGAGGCGCAGATCGCCTCGGCGGAATTGGGCGTCAAACGGTTCTGCGAGTTGATGGACACCTATGGGCGCGCTGTGGTGGAGCAAGCCACCAAGCAGTTGATGGACTATTCCGAACGGATGCTGCGGCGCGAGATCGCCAAGATCCCGGATGGCGAATACTTTGCCGAAGGCTTCATGGATGACGATGGCCGCACGAGAGGCGTTCACCTTCCGATCAAAGTGACGGTTCGGGTCACGGGCGACGATGTCGAGGTTGATCTGACGGGGTCGTCGCCGCAGGTGCCGACGGCCTTTAATGTGCCGTTCGAAGGTTCCACCAAGGTAGCCTGCTATTTCGCCTTTCGGGCCTTGCTGTTGGATACCTACACCAACACCGAATACATCCCGCAAAACGAAGGATCGTTCCGCCCGGTCAAGGTCACAGCGCCCTTGGGCTGCATCTTCAACCCCATTGCCCCTGCGGCTTGCGAGGCGCGCTTTAATCAGATTCAGCGCATCGTTGACCTGATCATCAAGGCCCTTGCCCCGGTTCTGCCCGACAAATGCACCGCCGGAAACGCGGCCTGCCTGTCTTTTGCCAGCTACTCGGGCGTGCGCGACAACGGGGATTACTGGGTGCTGATCGAGGTGAATGAGGCCTCGATGGGCGGGCGTCCTAAGTCTGATGGCCCGGATACGATCGAAGAGTTGATGCGCAACACCCGCAACAACCCGTTGGAAGACCTTGGCATGCATCTGCCGGTCATCTGTGACCGCTATGAAATCCGCGACGACGTGTTCCCCGGGGCCGGCGAATTCCGCGGCGGCATGGGCGTGGTGAAATCGCAACGCTTTCTGGTGCCGGGATTCATGACCCATGAAAGCGACCGGAACGAAGATATACCCTGGGGCATCTTTGGCGGGGGTGAGGGGGTGACGGCGGCAGTGCGCATGCACAACCACACCAAAGGTACGCCCCCGGTTGACGTCCCGGCCAAATTCTCGGGCCTGCGGGCCGAGGTGGGGGATGTGATCACCTATCTGTCGCCTGGCGGCGGTGGCTACGGACCCAGCCTGAAACGTGATCCCGCCAAGGTGCTGGATGACCTGCTGGACGGCTACATAACCCCCGACCATGCGCGAGAGGTTTACGGCGTGGTGGTCAAGCCCGTCACCAATGGCTATCAGTGGGGACTTGACCTTGCTGCCACCGCCAAGCTGCGCGCCACCATGGCAGCTTGACACGCGGGGCGTCACGTCCTTCCCTTCAAGCAACGCGGCGGCGGACCTGCCCTGCCGCCGCAGCATTAACGCTTGGGGGCTTGGTTCATGGACCTGCGCGACTTTCGGTATTTCATCTCGATCGCCGAGACGGGCAGCTTTTCCAAAGCCGCACTGGCGCACAACATCGCGCAATCGGCCCTTAGCCGGCGCATCCGAGAACTGGAGCTTGACCTTGGTGTGACCTTGTTCTACCGCAACGGACGCGGCGTTGTGGTGACCGAGATGGGCGAGACGCTGTTGACCCGCGCGCGCCATGTCCTGGCCGACGTGGCACAGATCAGACACGACCTGACCGCCAGCCGCATGACGGTGCAGGGCGTGGTCACCTTGGGCGTTCCGCCATCGGTCGGTCTGGTGTTGTTGGCGCCCTTGTTGCAGCAGGTCAGGGCCGATTTCCCCGGCATCCAGATGCGTGTGCTTGAGGGGTTCAGCGGTTATGTGGCTGAATGGCTGGCAAGTGGCCGGGTCGATCTGGCGGTGCTGTACAAGGTCCGCGCTGGAACCTTCCCCGATGCCGAGCATTTGTTGTTTGAAGACTTGTACCTCGTTTCGGCCCGTCACGCGCCACCTTTGGGCCAGGGCGCGACAGTTGCCCTGCGCGACCTGGAGGGCGAAGACCTTGCCCTGCCGGGTGTCCCGCACGGCCTGCGTATTCTGGTCGACGAGGCCTGCGCGCGCGCCCAGATCAACCTGACCGTCGCGATGGAGTTGGAGACTTTGCCCACAATCCGCGGCCTTGTCAGCAACGGCACCATCCGCACCATCCTTCCAGTAACTGCGGTGCAGGCAGACCTCGACAGTGGCGAGTTGGTGGTGCAAAAGATCACAGACCCGGTGATCAGTCGGGAACTGATCCTGGCCCATGCGCCACAGCGGGCCAATGCGCTTGCGACGCGGGCCGTGGTGCAGTTGATCAGGGATCATATCGAACGCTTGCTGCAGTCTGGTGCGTGGCTGGGCCGCGTTTAGCGCCCTGTTTAGCGCCCCCTCTAGCGCCCGGTCTGGCCAGTTCGATAGCCGCTGGGGGTCTGGCCGAACATTGCCTTGAACAGACGCGAAAACTGCGCCTGATCGGAAAACCCGAAGCGATAGGCGATGTCAGACATCGGACCCGGATTGGGCATTTGCAACAGGTTGCGCGCGGCGATCAGACGCTGTTCGCGAATGTACTGCGACACCGTACCGTTACCGTCGGCAAAGATTTCATGAAGATAGCGTTTGGAGATGCCGCAGGCCTCGGCCACGAGATCGGGGCACAGGTCCGGGTTGGACAGGTTGCGCCGGATCACGTCTTCGGCCCGTTTCAAATGGGCTGCCCGGACCGAACTTTGCGCAATATCGGCCGTGTCACAGGCGCGATCAACGGCCAGCGTCAACAACTCGATCAACTGCCGCTCCAGGACGGCACGTGAAGCAGGGTCCAAAGCGGACTGCGCTTGCACATGTTGAGCCATCGTGACGAACAGCCCGCCCAAACCCTCACGCCCATTGAACACCTGGGCGCAAAACCGGTCCGGGTTGCGCAGTCGGTTGGACAGAACCGGCTTGGCAACTTTCAGCACGCACAGGTCGTTCGCCGATTCATAGGAAAAGCGATAAGGCTCATCCCCGCGTTCAATGATGAAACCGCCGGGATCGCAGCGCACTTCACGGCCCAACTGGCGAAACTCTACCGGAGAGCGGCGCGGGATGGTTATCAGGTACTGCTCTTCCGAAGCGCCAGCGATGTGGCGAGGGTGGCGTTCGTATTGCACGGGTTCGGTTTGCAGGCGCGACAGGGACAGCTCGCCGAGCGATTGCTGCTCCAGACGGCCATCAAACGCTGACGCGTCGCGAAAGGTCAAATGCAGCGGGAAGTAAGTCTCGGCTATGACGGCGTTCCAATACCCGGCCCGCGCCGCAGGCGGCAGTCGGTTCGTGCTGTGGGCCATGAGATTCATCGCAATGCCCCCGGGCGCAGCCGATTTTCAGCACCTTCGCCAAAGACGATGCCTAATGCAAAGAGAATCAAGTTCCAACCCCCAGCCCTTTTCCGCGCGAACGGATTCAGTGCGCCGGTTGACAAAAGCTTGTTCACTGTGGCGCAAGACCCGGTTTGTCAAAAAGTGCAGCCTGACTCCTGAACGGGCTGGTCCCGACCCATTTGGAAAGAGATCGCCCCATGTCCCAAGCCAAGGTTGACCCCATTACACTTTCTGTCGTGCGCGGCGTGCTGGAGACGACCCAGCGAGAGATGACCCTGACGCTGGAACAGACCGCGCGGTCCTCGGTGTTCAACCTGGCGCATGACTATTCCACCGCCTTGTTCAACGCGACGCCAGAGATGATCTTGCAAGGACAGGACATCCCGATCCATTTGGGCTCGCTTATCCCCGCGATGAAGTCGGTGGCGAAGTATTTCGAGGGCGATATTCACGACGGCGATCTGATCTTGCACAATGATCCGGACTACGGCGGGTCACACATCATCGACACCTGCATGTATTACCCGGTGTTCTATCAGGGTGAACTGGTGTTCTGGACGGTCTGCAAGGGCCACCTGACCGACATCGGCGGCCCGGTCCCCGCCGGTTACAACCCTGCTGCGACGGAAATCTACGCTGAGGGCCTGCGCATTCCGCCGTTGAAGCTGTGGGACAGGGGCAAGCCGCGCAACGATGTCATTAACCTGCTTTTGTCCAACATGCGCGCCCGTCGTGACCAGCAGGGCGACTTCAACGCGTTGATCGGGGCTTGCAAGGTCGGTGCGCGGGCGTTGATCGGACTGATGGACAAATACGGCAAGGATACCGTGCTGACGTGCATCGCTGAACTGCTGGATATGGCCGAGGCGCATATGCGCAGCCTGATCGCCAAGGTTCCGGACGGAATCTATACCGGCACAGCGGTCCTTGAAGACGCGGGCCACGGCTTTGGCGATTTCGACATTACCGCCACCGTGACGATCAAGGGTGACAGCTGCCACATCGCCATCCAGTCACCGCCGCAGATCCCCTATTTCATCAACAGTTATGAAGGAAACAGCCACTCTGGCGTCTATCTTGGCCTGATGATGTTCGCCCAACTGCCGCCACCCTATAATGAGGGGCTGTACCGCTGCGTCACCACCGACATGGGACCGAAGGGGACGCTTTGTAACGCCAAGTCCCCCGCGCCGCACATGAACTGCACCACCACGCCGATGGAGACGCTGACCGATGCCGTCCGCTTGGCCCTTGAACAGGCAGCGCCCGACAAAGTCTCGGCCAGTTGGGGCCATGCCAACGGCTGCAACATCGCCGGTTGGGACAAGCGGCATGATGAGGAATATGTGACGATGGTGCTTGCCTCGATCATCTCGGGTGCCGGGGCCACTGCGAACCAAGACGGCTGGCACGCCTGCGGACCCGAGTGCTGCTTTGGCGCCTTGACCTCGGGCGACATCGAAATGCTGGAGCACAGCTATCCCATCATCATCCACCGCTATTCGCTGATGGTCGATTCAGGGGGCGCCGGCCGCAACCGCGGCGGTTCAGGCACGTGCTGGGAGGTGGAGCCTTTGGACAGCCCGATGACGCTTATCACCTTTGGCGAGGGTCGCCGTATTCCCGCGATGGGGGCGGCTGGGGCCAAATCCGCCATGGTGGCACCCAAGGTCGGCTCTTTGGAACTGACGCGCCATGGCAAGACCGAAGTGATCACCAACAACGTTATCGAAACCATCCAACCCGGCGAACGCGCCGCCAACCGCAACCCCGGCGGGGGCGGCTTTGGCATCGCCTTTCAGCGGGATGTCAGCCGTGTGGTGGACGATGTACGCAATGGATTGGTCAGCGAGATGGGCGCACGGCTGGACTATGGTGTGGTCTTTGCCAACTTTGTGGCCCTTGAGGTCGATCATCACGCCACCGCCGCACTGCGCGCAACTGCCGCCTGACAAGGATCAAACCCATGCAAAACCAATATCGTCTGGGCATTGATGCCGGCGGCACCTTCACCGACTTTATCCTTGCCGACCGCAAGGGCGACGTTCGCATCTTCAAGGCGCTGTCGACCCCCCAAGACCCGACGCTTGCCATCCGCAACGGGCTGAAGCTGATCGAAGAGGAAACTGGCATTTCCGCGACCGAGATTGTCTCCAACGCTGACCTGTGCATCAATGGCACGACAGTCGGTTTGAATGCGCTGATCCAGCACAAAGGCGCGAAGGCCGGTCTGATCGCCACCAAGGGCCATGAGGATTCCATCGAAATCCGCCTTGGCCACAAGGAAGATGGCTATCGCTATGACCCGGAATACCCGCCCGCCACGATGCTGGTGCCGCGCTATCTGCGCCGGGGCGTGTCCGAGCGGGTAATTTCGACGGGTGCTGTCCACACGCCTATGGACGAGGAGGACGTGCGCGAGGCTTGCCGCCACTTCATCCGTGAAGGTGTCGATTCGGTGGCGATTTCCTTTGTCTGGTCGGTGTTGCATCCCGAACACGAACTGCGCGCCGCCGCGATTGTGCGTGAGATGATGCCGAATGTCCGCCTGACCGTGGGCAGCCAGCTTTACCCGCAGGTGCGTGAGTATACCCGCACCTCCACCGCGATCGTGAACGCTTACCTTGCCCCGATCCTGACCAAGTATGTCGAAGCGGTGGACGGCTATTTCCGCAGCCTTGGGGCAAAGCACCCGGTGCGCTATTTCCAGTCGAACGGGGGTCTGGCTTTGGGGTCCGTGGTGTCGGACCAATCGGTCTATGCGATCAACTCCGGCCCGGCCTCGGCCCCCCAGGCTGCGCTGTATATCGCAGAGCCGTGGGGGATGACGAATATCATCACCGTGGACATGGGCGGCACCTCGTTCGATATCACCCTGACACGGGATGGGCGGGCAAATGTGTCAAAGAACATCGACTTCCTGCGCTACCGGATTGGCATTCCAATGATTCAGGTCGAGACGCTGGGTGCTGGGGGCGGCTCGATCGGCTGGATCGACAATATGGGCCTGATGCAGATGGGGCCGCAATCGGCGGGGTCTGATCCGGGTCCTGCATCTTATGACCAGGGTGGCAACCTACCGACGACCACGGACGCCAATCTTGTGCTGGGCTATATCAATCCCGATGGGTTGGTGGGCGGCCGCTTGCCGCTGAACGCCGACAAAGCCCGGGCGGCGATCAAGGCGGGCATTGCAGACCCCTTGGGCCTGTCGGTCGAAAAAGCGGCTTATGGCATGTTCAACATCGTCAACAACAACATGGTCAATGCCATCCGTCGCGTCTCGGTCGAACGCGGCTATGACCCAAGGGATTTTGTGCTGAACTGTGCGGGCGGTGCGACTGGGGCGCATATCACGGCGCTGGCGCGCGAGATGGGCATACGGCGCGTTCTGATCTCAAAGCTGGCATCCGGGCTGTGCGCTTATGGGCAGATTATTTCCGACGTCAAATACAACTACATGGCCCCAGCACCGATCCGGCTTGATTCCATCGGCGCTGCGCAAAAGCTGAATGGGCTGTTCACTGGGCTTGAGACAAAAGGCGTGGCGGATCTGACACGCGATGGTTTCAGCGAGGACCGCATCACCATACGCCGCAGTCTGGACATGCGCTATGTCGGGCAAGTCCATGAATGCACTGTGGAAATTGACGCCTTCGCGATTGATGAGGACGCGCTGGTCAATGTCATCGAAGCCTTCCATGCCCGGCATGAGGAACTTTACACCTACTCCGAGCGTCAGAGCGTGGTCGAGATCGTCAACGTTGAAAGCGCAATCTGGGGGCGGGTCGATCGCCCCAACCGTATGTCAGTCGCCCAAGGAAAAGGTGCCAACCATGCCCTTGAAGGTACTCGTCCAATGATCTTTGACGCGGGCAGTGCGGCCAAGGATGCGCCGGTCTATGCCGGGGCACGACTGGGGGCGGGAGACCGCATCACCGGGCCCGCCGTGATCGAGGAAGTGACCACGACCCTTGTCATCGAACCCGGTTGGGAGGCAGAGTTGCACGAGAGCGGCGTCTACCTTGTCAACATGATCGACGCGTGAAGGGAACACTCGAATGACCTTGCTGAACTGCGACATGGGCGAAAGCTTTGGCCTTTATCACATCGGGGATGATGCCGGACTGATGCCGCTGATCGATGTGGCCAACGTCGCCTGCGGCTTTCACGCCTCGGACTACAACCACATGCGGTCCACCGTGCGACTTGCCAAAAGCCATGGCGTCAAGGTTGGTGCACATCCGTCGCTGCCCGATTTGCAAGGCTTCGGCCGCCGCGAGATGAAGATCGGGCGCGAAGAAATGACCAATTGCATCATTTACCAGATCGGCGCCCTGAAAGGCTTCCTTCAGGCCGAGGGGATGGAGTTGAACCATATCAAGCCGCACGGGTCGCTGTACGGGATGGCCGCGCGGATGGAAGACATTGCCCACGCCGTCTGTGATGCCGCTGATATCTTCAAGGTGCCCCTGTTCGGCATGATCGGCACATTGCATGAGACGATCTATCAGGCGCGCGGCCATGTGTTCGTCTCGGAATTCTACGCCGACCTGGACTATAACGACGCTGGCGGCTTGATCATCACCCGCGAACATTTGGCCAAGGATGCGGCCAAGGCTGCTGCCGCTTGCGTTCGCGCGATGCAAGAGGGGCGGGTCACCAGCGTCGGCGGTGTTGACGTGACCGTGCGCGCCGATACGATCTGCGTGCATTCAGACACGCCCAATGCCGTCGCGCTTGCCCAAGCGGTTCGTGACGCCATCTCTCCCGTTAACGCAACGCGCTGAAAAGGCCCCCACCATGAGCAAACAAATCCTCTCTCCCCTGCCCGGCACGTTCTATAGCAAGCCGTCGCCTGATCAGCCGGCCTTCAAGGCGGTTGGTGACGCGGTCGCCGTGGGTGACGTGATCGGGCTGATCGAAGTGATGAAGTCCTTCAACGAAGTGATGGCCGATCAAGCCGGCACGTTGGTGGGCTTCATCGCGGAAGATGAAGAGCCGGTCATGGCGGGCCAACCGTTGATCGAACTGGACTGACGATGGCCATCAAGAGACTTCTGATCGCAAACCGGGGCGAGATTGCCGTACGGATCATCCGCGCGGCAAAGGAACTGGGTATTGCGACCTTGCAGGTTCATTCGGCGGCGGATGCCGAATCATTGGCCGTGAAAATGGCGGATGAGGCGATCAATATCGGGCCACCGATGGCGTCGAAAAGCTATCTCAATATCGCCAGCATCCTGAAAGCAGCCGCAGACACCGGCGCGGATGCGGTGCATCCGGGCTACGGGTTCCTGGCGGAGAACGCTGACTTTGCCGATGCGGTTGAAGCCGCAGGACTGATCTGGGTCGGCCCAAAGGGCGATGCGATCCGGGTGATGGGCGACAAGGTGGCTGCTCGGGTCGCGGCGGAATCGGCCGGTGTGCCGGTGGTTCCAGGCTCGGACGGGCGGATTGACGATCCCGTTCAGGCCCGCAGCATCGCTTTGGCAATCGGTTTTCCTGTGATGATCAAGGCGGCTGCCGGTGGCGGTGGCCGGGGCATCCGCATTGCCCATGACATGGAAGAGTTTGACCGCCTCTTGCCGCAGGCCAGTGCCGAGGCGAAGGCCGCCTTTGGCGACGGTGGCTTGTATGTGGAAAAGGTCATCGAACGTGCCCGCCACATCGAAGTGCAGATTTTGGGCGATGGCACCAACGTCATCCACCTTTTTGAACGCGAATGCTCCTTGCAGCGCCGTCGCCAGAAAGTGTGGGAAGAGGCGCCCTCGGCCGCCTTGCCGCAGGCCATGCGCGAAAAACTGTGTGCTTCGGCAGTCGCCTTGGCCAAAGCCGTCAACTATCGTGGTGCCGGCACGCTGGAATATCTGTATGATGACGCGTCCAGCCATTTCTACTTCATCGAGATGAACACGCGGATTCAGGTCGAACACCCCATCACCGAAATGATCACAGGCATCGACCTTGTGCGCGAAATGCTGCGCATCGCGGGCGGTGAGCCGTTAAGGTACACTCAAGACCAAGTACACCTGACCGGCCATGCGATTGAAGCACGCATTTGTGCGGAAGACCCGGCGCAGGGCTTCAAACCCGGTCCGGGTACGATTACCCACCTGAAGGTTCCCGGTGGGCCGGGGGTGCGCTTTGACACGTTGCTTTATCAAGGCTACACTGTTCCGCCGTTCTATGACTCGCTTCTCGGCAAGCTGATTGTCTGGGATGAGACCCGTGCAATGGCCCTGACGCGTATGGCCCGCGCACTTGCAGAGCTTGAGGTGGGTGGTTTGCCCACGACCAAGCCGCTGCATCAGGCGCTGGCGCGGGATGCTGGCGTGCAGGCCGGGCAATTTGACACACGCTGGTTGGAACCATGGCTGGAACAGAACGCACATATGCTGGGTGAGGAGAGCAAAGCCCTATGACAACCCGATATTCCTTTGGCGGTGACGAACATATCTTTGTGGAGTGCAGCGAGGAAATGTCGCTGGACGCCTTCTTCAAGGGCCTGTCGATCACCAACGCCCTGCGTGACGCTAAGATCAAGGGCGTGACCGAGATTTGCCCGGCCAATGCGTCGTTTCAGGTGCGGTTTGACCCCGATTTGATCGCGCCCGATGAGATGATGCGTCAGCTTGAAGCGATGGAGGCGGTGGCCCAGTCGGCGCCTTCGACGCTGAATACGCGGATCATCGAAGTCCCGGTCTATTACAATGATCCATGGACGCATGAGACAGGGCAGCGCTTTCGGGAAAGGCATCAGGACCCGGCCTCGACCGATATCGAATACACGGCCCGGATCAATCATCTGGACGGCATCGACGGCTTTATCAAGGCGCACTCTGGCGCGCCGTGGTTCGTGTCCATGGTGGGCTTCGTGGCGGGACTGCCATTCCTGTATCAGATGGTGGACCGTGATCGGCAGATACAGTCACCAAAATACCTGCGCCCACGTACCGACACCCCGCGTCTGACCGTTGGCCACGGGGGTTGCTTTGCCTGTATCTATTCGGTGCGCGGTGCGGGTGGCTATCAGATGTTCGGCATCACGCCGATGCCGATCTATGACCCGAACCAGAAGACCAGTTACCTGAGCGACTTCATGTGCCTGTTCAAACCGGGTGACATCGTGAAATGGAAGCCGATTGGCCGCGCGGAATATGATCACACGGTGGCCGAAGTGGACGCAGGGCGCTGGCAGCCCCGCATCGCTCCGGTGACCTTCTCGCTGGAGGAGTTTCGGCGCGACATCGACGGCACCAACGCCCGCGTGATGGAGGCTCTCCATGGCCATTAAAGTCATCAAACCGGGCCTGTCCACCACAGTGCAAGACCTTGGTCGTCCGGGTTATTATCATATCGGCATCCCGACCTCGGGTGGGATGGACACCCTGTCGCTGGCCGCTGCAAATCTGCTTGTGGGCAATGAGGCGGGTGCGGCGGTGCTGGAAGCGGTCTTTCTGGGGCCGGAGTTGGAGTTCACTCAGGATGCTACCGTTGCCGTAACCGGCGCTGATCTGCCGCCCAAGGTTGACGGCGTGGAGCAAGCAGGTTGGACAGCCTTTACCGTGAAGAAGGGGCAGATCCTGTCCTTTGGCTTCCTGAAGAAGGGCGCGCGCGGCTATATCGCGGTGTCGGGCGGACTGGACGTGCCGGTGGTACTGGGGTCACGCTCGACCTATACCCTAGGGGCTTTGGGCGGGTTCGAGGGGCGCAAACTTGCGGCAGGCGACGTGCTTGCCGTGGGGCCGGCCGCATTGGCTGCCGCTGGGCGCTCGGTATCCGAGGCGTTGCGACGTGCCCCAGGCGTGCCCGCGGAATTGCGCATGTTGCCGGGGCTGTATTGGCACAGGATCACCGAACAGGCCGGCAAAACGTTCTTTGAGGATACCTGGAAGGTTGCACCCGAAGCCGACCGCATCGGCTATCGCTTCAAGGCCGGACGGCCCTTGGATTTCGTGCCACGGACCCCGCCATTTGGCGCAGGGTCTGATCCGTCGAACATCGTGGATGCCTGCTATCCTTACGGCTCGGTTCAGGTGCCATCCGGCACGGAACCAATCGTGCTGCACCGCGATGCGGTTTCGGGTGGCGGCTACATGATGATCGGCACCGTGGTTTCGGCGGATATGGACCTGATCGGACAGTTGCAGCCGCACACGCCGACGCGCTTCGTGAAGGTGACGATGGAGCAGGCGCTTCAGGCTCGGGCAGACCGACGCAAAACCCTGGATACTATCGCCGCATCGCTTGCATGATCGTGATTTGGCGACCCCAAGGTGTCGCCAAGTTCAATCGGAACCGGCGGGACGAAAAGGAATATCTTGGAACTGCTCGACCAACCTAGCACGACCGGGACCCTGGCCGCCCCGCCCCATGTGGAGCGGCATCAACTGCGGGTGCGCGGCACCTCAATCACCTTGCTGAAAGAAGTCCGCGAACGGGCACAATCCGATCTGGGCTTTGATGTGAAGTATGAACTGCTGGACTTTATCGCCTGTCAACGGCTTTCGGCGATGGAGCCGGAAGGCTACGATATCTACGAGCAGTGTTTTCACAATCTGGACATCGTCTGGTTCTGGGGTGCCTTGCAACCGATAGATACCCACCGTATCGCGGATTGGGACAAGATCACTGACCTTTCCAAGGCAGGCGGCATCAGCAAATATGCCTGGCGTGGCCATGGCGACGCACCGGTTCGCAAGCTTTATGTACAACCGGGCGGTTTTTTGGGGCCCAAGCAGGGGCGTTACATCTCGATGCTGCCGACCGTCCATAACTTGGACAGTTTCGGCTTCGACACAAGGGTTTTCGCGGGTGGAGATGTTCGGGCTTCCAGTTGGTCTTGGTTGCTGGACCGCCGCGCCAAAGGCCGCATCGCGCTGGTCGATGAACCTGCCATTGGCATGTTTGATGCCGCTCTGGCGGCCGAGGCTTCCGGCGAACTGCAGTTCTGCGATATCAGCAACTTGACCATCGCCGAAATCGACGCGTTGATGGCGCTGCTAGAGGATCGGCGGCGGCAGGGTTATTTCTGCGCCACCTGGCGCAACGCGTCAGAGGCGGCCGCGCTGGTGCATGAGGACCGTGTGTCGGTGCAAAGCATGTGGTCGCCGGTCTATGGTCACATGGGCAAGATGGCCGAGACTTTTGTCGAATCTGCTCCGATCGAAGGATATCGCGCCTGGCATGGCGGGGCCAGCCTGTCGCGTCATCTGACAGGCGTGCAACTGGACATGGGATACGAATACCTGAACTGGTGGCTGGATGGCTATGCGGGGGCCGTCATGGCGCGGCAGGGCTATTATATGTCTGCACCAGAGCGCACCAAAACGGCACTTGCACCCGAAGAATGGGCCTATTGGTACCAAGGCGCAGCGGCGGCTCGGGACCTGCTGGGTCCGTCGGGGACGGTCGTTGTCAAGGCGGGTGCACGGCGTGCCGGTGGCACCTACCTGGACCGGGCCAACCGCATCGCCGTCTGGAACACTGTGATGGAGGAATACAACTATGCGGCGCGCGCTTGGGATCGTTTCGTCCGACGGGTGAATGATGTGCAGAAATGATGGCACGGCAGAACAATCCTCTGGCGCATGAACCCCGGTATGAACTGATCACGCAGGTGTTGCGCAACAACATTCTCAGCGGTGCGCTTCCCGAAGGTTTGGTGCTGCTGGAAGGGCCGATTGCTGCCCTGATGCAGACCAGCCGAATACCGGTACAAGCCGCCTTGCGCATACTTTCGGCAGAAGGTCTGGTGCATCGGTTTGACGGGCGGGGCTATCTTGTCCGCTTTGCTGGCAAAGACGTGGCCCCATTGCGCCGCGACATCCGCGAATTTGACCTGAATATCCCGCAGCAGGTCGACGCCGCCCTGCAAACGCGTGGCACCTGGAAGCACTTCTATGACGAAGTCGAAGAGCAGGTCGCCTCTTGCCAGGTCTTTGGCGAATTCCGGATCGTGGAAACGGAGCTTGCCGATTATCTCGGCGTCAGCCGCACCGTTGTGCGTGATGTGCTCTCGCGGCTGCACGAACGTGGTCTGATCCGAAAAGATGGCAGTTCGCATTGGATCGCGGGGCCCTTGACCGCCCGCAACCTGCGCGAGAAGTTTGAGTTGCGCGCCATCGTCGAACCTGCCGCGCTGCGTTTAGCCGCCCCCTTTATGCACTACAGTCGCATCGAAGAAATCCGTGACCGAATCGGCGCAGACCCGAACTTGAAGCCCGAGGACCTTGAGGATGCCTTGATGGAGCATTGCATCGCGCAGGCACCGAACACAGCGTTGGTCGGCATGATCCAGAACAACCAGATGCTGCTTACGTCGGTCAACCGGGCCCTGACCGGCCTTGGCCTGCCCAAGGACGAGATCGCCCTGGACCAATACCGAACACTTTTTGATCTGATCGCGCGGCATCCGATTGATTCTGCGGCTGAATACTTGCGAGATCATCTACACATCATGGCTGCGAAGAATCTCGCCCGAATGAAGATTGTGGCGGTCATCAGCGAAGCTGTGGGTTTCGCCCCCTATCTTAGCCCTCAATAAAATGAATATCACGTTCTTTATTCAATTATTGAATCGCCACTAACTTTGCGTCAAGCGTATTTTCTGCCCGAACGCGTCTAATATTGCGCAAAGCGGGCACAGCAAGATAACAAAGAGATAACAAAAGTTCGATTGACAGATGTCCAAGACCGCTATGTTATACGAAGTGCAGTTTGCACAAAGATCGGCGCGGCGGATACGACGTTCGGCGCATCACCGAACGGCAAGAACAAGGGGACGGGCCGCGCGATTTGTGCGGTCCCGAGATCGGGGCGAATGATAACGGACGCGGCAATCTTTCGGATCGACGGCGTGACCAAAAGCTACGGGGGGGTGAAAGCCCTCGATGGCGTTACGCTGGAGGCAGGGGTGAACGAATACATGTCGCTGCTGGGGCCCTCTGGGTCCGGCAAGACGACCCTACTGCGCGTGATCGCCGGGTTCGAGGTGCCGGATGCAGGGCGCGTCTATTTCCAAGGCCGCGACATTACCGACGTCCCTGCCCACGAGCGGGGCATTGGCTTTGTGTTCCAAAGCTTTGCGCTTTTCCCGCATCTTACGGTTCGCAAGAACGTGGCGTTCGGTCTGATGCATGGCAGGACTACGGTGTCCGCCGCCGAGACCGACACGCGCACCCAAGCGGTGATCGACATGGTCGGTCTGTCCGGGATGGAGGATCGTGGCGTTGATCAGATCTCGGGCGGGCAACGGCAGCGCGTGGCTTTGGCGCGGACCCTGATTATGCAGCCAAAGCTGGTTTTGCTGGATGAACCTTTGGGTGCCTTGGATGCCAACCTGCGCGGCAGGATGCGCAACGAATTGCGGGCCATTCGTGAACGGATGGGCGTGACCTTTCTGCATGTGACCGGGTCCGAAACAGAGGCCTTGGCAATGGGTGACAGCGTGGTTGTGCTGGACCGGGGCCGGATAATTCAGGCGGGCAAACCGGACGATGTCTATTCAAATCCAGCCAGCCCGGCCGTCGCGCATTTCCTGAACCGGTTCAATCTGTTCTCGGGCAAGTTGTCGCAAGGCCTTTTCACAGGCCCCTTCGGCACTGTGCCGGCCCCGAAAACCACGAGGGCTTTGGAGGATGTCTACGCGATCCGATATGACCGGGTGCGCGCGCGGCCGCTTGGCTCGGTGACCAACGGCCCGGCTTTGCAGGCGTCCTTTATCGCCAGCGAATACCTTGGTTCGTCGGTGATGAACTTTTTTGAGACCCCGGACGGCAAAGTTGTCGAGGTGGAACACCATCTGAGCCTTGGCGCACCCGAAACGTTTGAGGCACGGCAGGACTACATTCTGACCTGGACACCGGATCAGGCCATCGTTTTCGGCCAGGAGAGCAACCGATGACTGATGCAACTGATGCAATAGCGGTCCCAAATCGCCGAGGGTCAAGCTGGCTGATTCTGCCGGGGATCATCTGGATGGCCCTGTTCATGGTCTTGCCGATCCTGATGATCTGCTATGTATCCTTCTGGACGCAGACCACGTTCAACATCTCGTCCACGCCGACGCTGGCAAGTTGGAAGCAGTTCTTTGCCTCTGACACCTACACCGGTGCCCTTTGGACCACTGTCCGAATTTGGCTGATTGTTCTGTTTACAACTTTCGCGATTGGTTACCCGACCGCCTTGTTCGTGGGGCTGTTTGTCAAGTCAAAGACCCTGTCCACCGTGCTTTTGGTGATCTGCGTCATTCCGTTCTGGACCTCTTTCCTGATCCGGGTGCTGGCATGGCGACCGATGCTGGGCAAGGAAGGTGCCATCAACATCATCCTGATGAAACTGCACATCATCAGCCATCCGATCGAGGTGCTGCTTTTCACCGAGCTTTCGGTCATCATTGGCATGACTCAGATCTACTGCGTCTTCATGGTGGGCCCCATCGCCTTTATGCTGGGCCGTATTGACCGCAACATCATTGAGGCGGCGCGTGACCTTGGCGCAGGCTTTGGGCGGATCTTCTGGAAGATCATCTTCCCGCTTTCTCTGCCCGGCGTCATTGTCGGTGCCATCTTCGTCAGCGTCATGGTACTTGGTGAATTCGCCACGTCCGGCGCGCTGTCGGGCCGCAAGGTGAACCTTCTGGGCAACATCATCGTCACCCAGGTCGGTTCCTTGAAATGGGCGATGGCTTCGGTGACAGGCGTTATCCTGACTGTCGTGATGGGGATGGTGATTGCAGCGTTCTTGCGGATCGTTGACCTGAAGCAGGAGCTTTGAGCGATGGAATCGCGCGTTCTAAAACCGATCCTCGCCGTTTATGTGGTGGCCTTCATCCTGTTCCTCTATGGGCCGTTTTTCGTGCTGACGATCCTGTCGTTCCAGCAGGGGCCGGATGGTGGGCCGCAATTTCCGATCACCGAGTGGTCGACCTATTGGTATCGGCAGATCTTTGGCCTGACCCCGCCATCCCGCATCGCGCCTCTGCCGGTAGGCGAGGCGTTGATCCGTTCGCTTGTATTGGCCTTCATGACCATGGTCACCTCGACGGTGCTGGGTGTCATGTCAGCGCAGGCGTTCCGCCGCAAGTTCCGTGGGTCGACCTTTGTGTTCTATCTGATCGTGCTTGGCATGATGGTGCCGGGTGTGTTGACGGGGCTTGGCACCTCGCTTCTGGCCAACAATGTCATCGGGATTACACGGCATTGGTACACCACGGCATTCGCGACCCATGTTGCCTATACCTTTCCTTTCGCATTCCTTGTCATGCTTGCGATCCTGAACCGCTTTGACGGCTCGGTAGAAGAGGCGTCCTGGTCGTTGGGCGTCACCCCATGGACGACATTCCGCAAGGTCACTTTCCCGCTGATCTTCCCGGGTGTCTTGTCGGCCATGCTGTTTGCCTTCACACTCAGCCTTGACGAATTTCCCCGTTCGCTGTTTGCCGCTGGCGGGAGCGAGGATCAGACCCTGCCCTTGGCGATCTACGGTACCTTCTCGGTCGAGATTCACCCGAACATTTTCGCCTTCGGGGTGCTGACCACGCTGTTTTCTTTTGCACTCCTGTCAGTCTACGGCATCTTGATGGGGCTATCGGTTCGTCGTGCCCGCAAGATGGCCATGCAGGAGGATATCACATGACCATGACTGCGATTGTCACAGGCGCAGGTTCTGGGATCGGTCAGGCGATTGCTGTTCGGCTTGTCGCCGAGGGCTACAGGGTGCTGGTCAACGATTTCCGGGCCGAGGCCGCAGCGGCCACGGCAGCAAAGATCGGAGCAAAGGCCATCGGCGGGGATGTTTCGGTCGAGGCGAATGTTGCGGCGATGGTTGCTGCCGCCGAGACGCTTGGACCGGTGACGCACCTTATCAACTGTGCGGGCCATGTCCATCAGGCACGCTTCACCGACCTGAGCGTGTCCGATTTCGACCGCATGATCGCGGTGCACCTGCGCGGCACTTTCCTTTGCACCCGTGCGGTGCTCAAGGGGATGCTGGCGCGGGGTTCGGGCTGCATCGTCAACATCGCCTCGCAACTGGGCCAGATCGGCGGGATCGAGCTGGTGCATTATTCTGCCGCAAAGGCAGGCATCATTGGCATGACCAAGGCTCTGGCCCGCGAAGTGTCGGTTCAGGGTGTAAGGGTCAATGCCGTGGCTCCCGGCCCGATCAACACGCCTTTGGTGCGCAGCCTGTCGCAGGACTGGCAGAGCGCAAAGGCCGCCGAACTGCCGCTTGGTCGATTTGGTGAACCCGAAGAGGTCGCCCATACCGTGGCGTTTCTCTGCTCGCCTGAGGCCGCGTTGTTCGTGGGCCAGACCCTGGGCCCCAATTCGGGAGATGTGATGTTATGAGCGAAACGGTCATGATCACCGGCGCAAGCATAGGCATTGGCCGCGCCACAGCCAAGGCCTTTGCCAAGGCAGGCTACCATGTCGTGGCAACTGACGTTCTGGTGTCGGAAGGTGCCTCGCTGGTTGCCGAAATCCTATCCGAGGGTGGGTCGGCAGAGTTCCACATGCTCGACGTGCGCTCGACCGAGGCCGCTGATGCCGTTGTGGCGGCAACAGAGGCCAGGCACGGCGGCATCGACGTCATCGTGGCCAATGCCGGCATTGCGCATCGTGTGCCACTGGCCGAGATGACCGATGCAAAGTGGGATCATACGTTCGACATCGACCTCAAGGGCATCTTCCGCGTCGTGCGTCCTGCCTTGGCGGGGATGAAGGCGCGCAAGAAAGGGGCCATCGTGGCGCTGTCTTCGATCATGGGCGTGGCCTATGGCTGGGACGAACATGCACATTACTCGGCGGCGAAAGCCGGGGTGGTGGGCTTGGTGCGCGGCCTTGCGGTGGAATTGGCACGCGACGGCATTCGGGTGAATGGCATAGCGCCAGGCTACATCCGGACAGCGCAGCTTTTGTCGAAGGAACACTCCCTCGGCCCGGAAGCTGCGGAGAAGGCTGGGGAGTTCATCCCCATGGGGCGCATCGGTAGACCTGAAGAGATTGCCGATGTCGCCTTGTTCCTCGCTTCCCACGGTTCCCGTTACATGACGGGTCAGGTCGTGGTGGTCGACGGTGGTTTGCTGGTCGGACGTTACTGATCCAGCAGGAAGAAACGAACGAAATCAACATAGAGGTACTGAAATGATACACAGTTCACTATCCCGGCGCGGGTTCCTGAAAGGGACGGCCGGCGCAGCAATCGCTGCGGGCGGCTTGCCGTTCCTAGGCGCACAACAAGCTTTCGCCGCTGACCTCGCCTCGCAGGAACTGCGCACCGTGGGTCTGTCGGTGACCGTGCAAGACCGCATTCTGGCAGACTTCCAGAAGGTCTCGGGCGTCAAGGCAGTGTCAGGCAAAGCCGACATCTTCCCGAACACCCAGACCGAACTGCTGTCTGGCTCGACCGCTTATGACTGCTGGGAAACCATCGGCGAGCGTTTGCCCTCGATCACCCAGACCGGCCTTGTTTCGCCCATCGCCACCTCGGCGCTGAAGAACTGGACCGGCGTAGGCGAAAGCTTCGTCAAGGCCGACCCGAAGTGGGATGCCAAGGCGCAGATCGTTGGCCAGATCTACACCGACGAGACGATGACGGCGCTGAACATGGTCCCGACCGTCTACAACTTCGACTCGATCGGCTATCGCCCTGACCTCGTCTCGGCGGAAGAGGCCTCGATGTGGTCCTCGCTGTTTGACCCCAAGTTCAAGGGCAAGACAGGTCTGAACGTCGACCCGCTGATCGCTTTCGGTCAGGCCGTAATGGCAATGAACGAATTGGGTCTTTTGGAAGTGAAGAATCCGGGCAACGCAGATGCGGCTTCGATTGAAGAAGCAGCCAAGTTCCTGATCTCGAAGAAAAAAGAAGGCCAGTTCCGCGCTCTTTGGGGTGACTTTGGTGAATTGGTTAACCTGATGGCTTCGGGCGAAATGGTTCTGGCTGACGCTTGGCAGCCTGCTGTGATGGCTGTGAAAGCGCAGGGCGTCCAATGCTCTTACGCAACCATGAAGAACGGCTATCGCGCTTGGGCCATAGGCGTTTCGGCGCTGAAATCCTCGCCGAACCTCGACGCTGTGACGGCTTATGCCGATTACTGGCTGTCGGGTGGTCCGGCTGTGGCTGTGTCGGAACAGGGCTACTACTCGCCCAACGACAAGGTCAAGGCGATTATGTCGCCCGAAAAGTACGGCTTCTGGTACGAAGGCAAACCGTGGGTTGGCGCGTCTGATCGTGGCATCAACGAAGGTGATCTGCGCGATGGTGGCTCGTTGGCAACCCGTGCCGCGAACGTCGCTTACTGGCACCAGTGGCCGGATGAGTACGACCTGCTGATGACGAAGTGGGACGAATTCCTGTCTGCCTGATCTGAAAAAACCTGCCGGTCGGGGAGCAATCCCCGACCGAACCAGAACGTCAAGGATTTTGCCAAGTGGCCTACGACCTGCAGCTTTCCCGTATCGGCAAGGTTTATGACAACGGCACTCCGGCTGTTATCGACTTCAACCTTGATGTGGATAAGGGCGAGTTCATCGCCTTTCTGGGCCCATCCGGCTGCGGCAAGACCACGACTCTTCGCATGATCGCTGGGTTCGAGACCATAACCTCGGGCGATCTTATGATCCGTGGCAAGCGTATCAACGACCTGCTGCCGGAAAAGCGCCCGACTTCGATGATCTTTCAGAACTACGCGCTGTTTCCACACATGAATGTGCGCCAGAACATTCGCTTCGGACTTGAAGTCAAAGGCATGCCCGCGCAGGATGCCGACCGCAAGGTTGACCGCATTATCGACAAGCTGGGCCTGACCGATGTCGCCAATGCGCGCCCCAGCCGCCTGTCGGGCGGTCAGCGCCAACGTATAGCGCTGGCCCGGTCGCTGGTGGTAGAGCCCGATATTCTTCTGTTGGACGAACCGCTTGGCGCTTTGGATGCAAACCTGCGCAAGAGCATCCAGCACGAGTTGAAACTGCTGCAACGCGCGCTTGGCATCACTTTTGTATTCGTGACCCATGCGCAATCCGAGGCTTTGGCCTTGTCTGACCGCATCGTCGTGATGAACGCTGGCCGGGTTGAACAGATCAGCTCACCGCGACAGCTTTATACCCGCCCTGAAAGCCTGTTCGTTGCCCGTTTCATCGGTGCCAACACCCTGATCGCGGGCAAGATCACCCAAATGGGCAGCGATGATGTGGTTCTGGAAACCGCCATTGGCATGTTGAGCGGTGAGAAGAATGATCATCTGGCCGCAGGCGATCAGGCCTCGCTGATACTGCCGGCCGAGGCTGTCGATATCCTGCCAGATACGATCTCACGCCAGCAAGCGCAACAGACTTATGGTACCAACGTGATCCCCTGCAAGATCACCCGGGCGCAACTGATTGGTCACATTCTGCAGATGGCCGTCCAGCTTCCCAACGGCGACACGATCGCGGTCGAGGGTCACGCCGACAAATATCGTGGGCAATTTGCGGCCGGTTCGCAGGGCTTTGTGGCGTGGCAGGCCGCACGTTCGACGGTCATCAAGCATTAGGAGAGGGGGGCATTTCATGCGCAAGACATCTGCCGTAGCCCTTTCGCGCGATCTGCGCAGTGGGCGACTTGACCCGCTCGACCTGGTGGATCAGGTTTTCGCCAGGATCGAAGAGGTTGGTGACAAGGCCATTTTCACCCAGACCCTGCGCCCGAGAGCCGAGGCCGAGGCACGCGCCGCCCGCCAACGCTTGCGGACCGGCAATCCCGCCAGCCTTTTGGATGGTGTGCCGGTGGCATGGAAGGATCTGTTCGACCTTAAAGGTCGGGTGACGACGGCGGGGTCGGTCGTTCTTTTGTCCAATCCGCCAGCAGAACAGGACGCAGCCTTGGTAGGTGCAGGGGCGCGGGCAGGGCTGATCTCGGTTGGCGCGCTGAACATGACGGAATTCGCGTTTTCAGGAATCGGATTGAATCCGCATTATGGAACCCCGCGCAACCCAAACGGAACAGGGCCAGCGCGCTCTCCGGGGGGGTCATCGTCGGCCAGTGGCGTGGTTGTGGCAAATGACATCGTGCCGATCGCCTTTGGCACCGATACCGGTGGTTCGATCCGCATTCCCGCAGCCTTCAATGGGGTGGTGGGCTACAAGACCTCCACCGGTCACTATCCGATGGCCGGGGTTTTCCCACTGTCTCGCTCGCTTGATACGCTTGGCCCGCTGGCACACAGCGTCGAAGATTGCGTGTTGGCCGATACCGTGCTGCGCGGTCTGCCGGCGCCCGACGTTCACGCCGCACCGGTTGCCACACTGGATTTCATCATTCCGGATGCAGTGATGATGGACACGCTTTCAAGTTCCGTGGCCGCGAATTTCGACGCCACCGTGGCCCGGCTGGAGCAATCAGGTGCCAGAGTGCGCCGGGTGGCCCTGCCCGAATTGGCCGAGACGCTTGCGCTGATCACACACCGCGCCGTTCTTGTGGCGATTGAGGCGCTGGATGTCCATTGGGACCGCATGCACGGACCCGATGCCGCCCGGATAGATGCCCGTGTGGTGCGCAGGATCATGAACGCGGCCAATACCTCAGCCGTGGATTTGACAATCCTGCTGCGCGAACGCAAGCGACTGATCGCCGCCGTTGCCGACCAGATTGGCAACGCCTTGCTGATTTGCCCCACAACGCCGACGGTTGCGATGCCGATAGCCCCGCTGGAGGCCGACCAAGAGGTGTTCTTCCGCCACAATGGTCTAACCCTGCGCAACACATCTTTGGGGAATTTCCTTGATTGGTGTGGGCTGTCGATCCCGAACGGGTTTGACGCCGAACAGATGCCCACTGGTTTCATGATCTCTGCTCAACATGGGCGTGATCGGGCGGTTCTGGCTGCAGGCCTGGCCATAGAACAGATTGTCAGAGGATGAAGGATGGCTGAAACGTTTCCGACCTTGTTTTCACAGATCAAACTGGGCCCGCTGACCCTGCGTAACCGCATCGCCATGGCCCCATTGACACGTCAGATGGCCGAGGCTGACGGCACACCGAATGACGAGATGGTCGCCTACTACGCCCGCCGTGCCCGCGGCGGTCTGGGTTTGATCATTACCGAAGGCACCTATGAACAGGACGGCTTCCAGTCCCGCGCCTACCTGTCGCAACCCGGTATCACCAATGACAGCCATCAGGCCGGTTGGGCCAAGGTCTTTGACGCCGTGCATCAGCATGACTGCAAGATCATCGTCCAGTTGATGCATGGTGGCCGGGTTTCTGATCCGCGTGTTCTGAACGGACAACCCCCTGTCAGCGCCTCGGCCACGCAAAGTGGTGGTTGGTCGCTGTACACCGACAACGACTACGAAAAGCAGATCCGTGCGATCGATGGGCCTTGGGAAAAAGTCACCTTCGGCCCCGCCCGTGCCCTGACGGTCGAGGAAATCCACCAGGTCGCGGATGGCTTTGCCTCTGGCGCAAAGCGTGCGGTAGATGCCGGGGCGGATGGGGTCGAGGTTCATGGTGCCAACGGCTATCTTCTGTGGCAGTTCATCAACCCCAAGACCAACCTGCGCACCGATGACTTTGGCGGTTCGGCCGAAAACAATATCCGCTTTGCCAAGCTGGTGGGCGACAAGGTGCGTGCTGCAATCGGTCCGGACAAGCTGATCGTCTTGCGCCTGTCGCAGGACGGCGTGGATGATTTCGTCGGCGCCTGGCCCGGTACTGCCTATGCCGAGGCCATTGGTGCGGCCCTGAAGGGGTCGGCCTATGATGCGCTGCATTGGGCCAGCTTCAACTATCTCGACAATCGTCAAGCTGACGACGCCCGGCCCATGCCCACAGTGCTGCGAAACGCATCGGGCCTGCCGATGATCACCAACGGCGGCATTGCCGACGGCCCGCAAGCTGAAGCTGCCCTGACCAACGGCGCGGCGGACATGGTTGCTA
Organism: Alphaproteobacteria bacterium; assembly: GCA_037127855.1. Classification (GTDB taxonomy): domain Bacteria; phylum Pseudomonadota; class Alphaproteobacteria; order Rhodobacterales; family Rhodobacteraceae; genus Stagnihabitans. The sequence goes on along the minus strand of JBAXXO010000001.1, from coordinate 10,205 downwards.
TCGGTCGCCCAATTTTTGCCCAGCCCGATTGGCCCTATATCGTCCGCTCTGGTGCGCCCTACGACTGGGCGGCGTTCGACCGTAAATACGTGGTCCGTCCGCCGCTTGACTATGGCATCGCCTATCCCTTGGCGCTGACCGACCCGAATTGGCCTGCAATCTGAAAATCTTAGGAGGAAACCCTCATGGCTAAAAAGATCTACTGCGCCTTTGGCACCGACATCGACTCGGTCGCCGGCTGGATCGGTTCCTACGGCGGCGGCGATTCGCCGTCAGACATCCAGCGCGGCATCTTCGCCACCGAAGTCGGCGTGCCGCGCCTGCTGCGCCTGTTCAAGAAGTATGACCTGAAGACCACCTTCTTCATCCCCGGCCACAGCCTTGAAACGTTCCCGAGAGAGATGGAGATGATCGTGGCTGGCGGCCATGAGGTTGGCGCGCATGGCTACCTTCACGAAAACCCCATCGCCATGACGCCCTCGCAGGAAGAAGACGTTCTTGTGAAGTCGATCGAGCTGATCAAGGGTCTGACCGGCACCGCCCCGCGTGGCTATGTGGCGCCCTGGTGGGAAATGTCGAATTCGACGGCTGCCTTGCTGCAAAAACACGGCTTCACCTATGACCACAGCCAAGGCTACCGGGATTTCCAGCCCTTCTACGCCAAGGTGGGCGATAGCTGGAACACCATCGACTATTCCAAGACCGCAAAGGAATGGATGCACCCGCTGAAGCATGGCACGGAGATCGACCTGGTCGATATCGCGGCCAACTGGTATGTCGACGATCTGCCGCCGATGATGTTCATGAAGAAGGCCCCGAACTCGCACGGCTTCGTGAACCCGCGCGATATTGAGGAAATGTGGCGTGACCAGTTTGACTGGGTTTACCGTGAGATGGATTATGCTGTGTTTGCCTTCACCATCCACCCCGACGTGGCGGGTCGCCCACAGGTTCTGCTGATGCTGGAGCGTCTGATCGAGTATATCTCGCGGCATTCCGGCGTCGAATGGGCCCCGTTTGAAGACATTGCCAACGACTTCCGCGTGCGCTTCCCCTTTGCAGGCGCTGCGCGTCCGGAAGTGATCTGATAAACTGCGGGTGTCGGGCAACCGGCACCTGCATTCCGAAAGGGTGCAAGATGTGCAATGCCTGCGGCAATCCATCCGTTCCTGGCCATTGGACCGAGGCGGGCGCTGCGACGCCAGGCGACCGGCTTCGTGCCCGCTTTCACCGGGCTGGCCTGCTTGACAATCTGTTGCGCCCATATGGGCTGACCGCACATGACGGCGGCATGGTTCCGGGCATTCAACTTGGCACACTTTCCGGAAATCAGACCATCTTGCCAGACCTTGGTGCGCTGTGGGCCGAGGCGGAGCGTTTGCTGGGCCACCCTATTGATCCTTTGGATCCAGCGTTCCTGAATGATGACTGACTTTGCAGATGGACGGATGCGGCTGACGATTTTGGGCGGCTATCTGGGTTCTGGCAAGACCACATGGCTGCGTCATCAGTTGCATGTCGGCAGCTTTGGACCCGTCCATGTCGTGGTGAACGAGGCGGCTGAGACGGCTGTCGACGATGCCCTTCTGGGCGGCGCTGCTGGCTTGACATTGCTGGCGGGTGGCTGTTGCTGCTGCGCGGGCAAGGCTGACCTGATCCGCGCCTTGCGTGATTTGTGTGACCAGCGCAGCCGGATCCTGTCGAATGCGACGCGCCTGCAACGTATCGTGCTGGAGACGAGCGGTCTTGCAGACCCCGGCGCGATTGTGGCTGCCGTTCAGGGCGACCCGGTTCTGGTCAATCATATCGTGATAGATGAGACTATCGTGATCGTTGATGCCCTGCACGGGCTGGCGCAGTTGCAGACCGAATCCTTGGGGCGCCGTCAAATTGGCGCGGCGGATCGGATCATCCTGTCCAAATGCGATGCCGTGGATCCCGTTGCCCTGCTTCGTCTGCGCGCCACCCTTCGGAGCCTGACACCTGCCGCACCCCAATCGGGCGCATTTCTGGGTGAGGCAATCGCGCTGCCTGTGCTGCCAGAAGAGGTTGAAACCGAAGCTCTGCCACCATTGTCCGAAGAGGACATGCGCGGGGCGATCTTTCCAACCCGCCTGACGATTGCCCCGTCTATCGACTGGTCCGCCTTTGCCATGTGGTTGTCGGCATTGTTACATGCGCGCGGCAATGATTTGGTCCGGGTCAAAGGTGTGCTACGCACGCCGGCCGGGCGACTTTTGTTGCAAACAGTGCGCAAGGTCGTGCAGTCGCCTGAAATCCTGCCCGAGCAAGCGGGCGAGCGCGAAGATGGCACCATCGTATTCATCGGCCGCGGCTTCCGACCTGAAGATTTGGAGAAGTCTCTGCTTCGCTTTGCTGGACATAGCGAAAAGCGTTAGAGCGAGTTGCGTTCAATCAGGTTCACCTGATTGAACGCAACTCGCTCTAGTTCAGATCTTCGACCTTTGTCCACATCTTGTTGGGATTGAACGAACGGATGTCTGCGGCGATAGCAAGCGTGTCATCGCCAAGGTTTGCCTCATGGATCACGCCGTTGCTGCCGACGATAAAGCTCATGACCCCGGTATTGCCCGGTGCGGCGGGATAAGCCAGCATTGCAAAACCCGCCACCATGTTGCCATTGATCATGTAACTATAGGCACCACCCGGCGCGTCTGGGCCTTGCTTGGTCAAGATGCGGAAATAGTAACCAAGATAGGGGACCGGCTCCTGGTCAACACCGTCGATAGCGATCCCATCTGCTGCCGCCAGCGCGATATTGGCACCAAGCGGGCTGACTTCAGTGCCTTCCTCAGGCGGCCAGTACAAGCCATCACGGTGCCCCGGGGTTGACACAATGGAAGATGCGTATTCCATGACGCCGTCATCATCGTGGTCGATGGCGTGAAAGGCTGATTGGACACCCGCCACCTTGTGCAGAACGTCTATGACATCCAACTCGTTCAGACCGATGCGCCGTGACACAATCTCGTCCCGGGCCGCGTCAGGGTCGAAATGCCAACCGGCATCGCCCTTGATCAACGGTACAGGAAATGGCCACAGTGTCCGCCCGACAACCAGTTCCCGTTCGTTGTCAGCGATCTCGGTCAGACCATGGAACCGCTCGTATGCCGTCAGAAAAAGCGCGCGCGCCTCAATATCCCGCGCCTTGTCACCCGAAGAGATCAGATCCTGCGCCTCTGTCCCCATGACCATCAGCAATGCCGCCTGATCGCTTGCCGTCAGTGCCGCAACAAAAGCATCGACAGCCGCAGCCGGGTCGGGGTAGTTGGCAGGGGCAGCCAGGGCAGAAAAACCGTAAACGCCTAGGATCACGGCGGCAGTGCTGGTTTTGATCGCGTTCATTTTCATCTTAACGCCCCTTTCGGCTTGCATTTCCGCGTGCAGATGCGGCCCCTGCACGTGACCCACCATGCTGTTCAAGCATGGCCCCTTTTGCAGCGGGTTTGGGCCTGTTTGGCGGTTTGGAGGGCAAGTTGGGTTTAGAGACTTTGGGCGTCGGTCTGTTCGCTGAAACCGAATTTGCGGGCTTTGCCGCCGCAGGTTTTACGGCCGCAGGTTTTGCGATCGGTTTGGTCGTTGGCTTTTCAGCTGGTCTCGTGGCGAGTTTGGTCGTCGCCGCAGGCGCGTAATCCTTAGCGCCCTGTTTGACGCCCCTCGCTGGCGGTAGCGTCGACAGGTCACGTCCAGACGCCTCGCGGCTGGCCAATTTGGCGCGCGCAGCGTCCCGATCGGTCGCCGTCGGTTTGAAATTCGTATCACGGGCACGATCCAGACGGTCCTGATCCACGGCCCCGATCTGCGCCCCATTTCCAATGTTGCTACGATCAAGTTTGGTCAAATTCGACTTGTCTATATTGGCCATGTTCGACTTGTCTATATTGGTCAGTTTCGACTTGTCTATTCCGGTAATTTTGTCACCACCGATTATCATGCCGCTCTTGTCGATGCTTGGGCGATTGCCACTGCCGATATTGCCGTTGCCGATATTGATACCATTGTCGATGTTGATATCGCCGTCCCAGTCAATGGAGTTGCCGCCGCCGTGGCCGTTCCCATGCCAATAATCGTTATCCCAACCATTGCCCCAGTCATCGTCAAAAATGTTATCGATGATTGCGACAGTACCCCAGACCACCACGCCAGTCGCCAGAGCATCACCCCAGTAATAGTTTGGGTTGTTCGTATCATAGACGTAATAGGATGTCGGCGGCGCCGGTTGAGAATACACAACGTTGGTGTATTCCGGAACATAGACCATGTTTGGGTTCGTCGACGTTATGGTGATGTTTTGGGTTTGCACATCGGTTTCGACCGTCATCGCTGGATTATTGTCCAGATATCCATTGACTTTCGCTTGCGCACGCAGTCGCTGGATCGAGGCCAGAACGTCATCGGTCTGCGAAATCAGGGCCTGACCCATGGTTTCGGTCCAGTCGATATGTTCAGCCATGCGGCTGACAAGCTCGGGGAACCCGGCCGCAAGACTTTTCACCGCATCCGGCCAGTCCTGATCATTGACCGCTGCCGCCCGTTCTCGGTCGGTCAAAGCCGCATTCGCCAACAGGAAACGATCCGCCTTCATCACATCCATCGGATAGGTTGCGGCGATCAGAACCTGCCCAAGCAAGGTGTCCGGATACAAGGCAATCGGCGAGGTCATCGCGTCCAGCGTGGTATCGTCAAGCACTGCAGCGTCGGATAATCCGCGTTCGATCTCGGTCTCGGTGACCGGATTGTTCTGTGCGAAAGCCACGCCATGCCACGAAATACTGATCCCAAGCAACATCGCGATCAACGTGGCATTCCGGCCGGTTGATATCGTCATTCAATCGTCTCCTTTACGCTGTTTCTCAACTCAAACACGCGGAGAAACACCCTCAACACCGTAACACTGTCCCGACCACCCGTGGCGATCTTCGAGGTTGGTGAGTATTTGATCTGGGCCAACTCCGCAAGACTTTTTGACCTGCGCCCAACTATGATGGACAAAGAGGTTGACTGGCGGAGGTCCCTATTCCCGGACCGACCTATCCCACGGCTTGCGTGAGGGGAAAGCCGAGCGCGGTGAAGCCATTCGGCACGGGCAGAGCTGACATGAGCCTTTGCGATCTGAGTGTCAAAGTCCCGAGTTGCCAGCCGCCGGCCCAGCAGTTTGACGCACTGCATCTTCGTCTCGACCCACCTGCGGCGGTGGGACCAGTTTGCGCCCCCGAAGCCACACCACAAAATTGGACACGATCCACGGCCACGCCAAGCGAGTTTCAAATTGAGGTGGACGGGGCTCTTGCCCATCTGGCATCAGACCACCTGCAAGATGCACTCAAAGGCTTGGCCTGCGCCTTTTGGCGTGTTACATTCTAAGTGTTCTCAGGGCGGGGCGCAATTCCCCACCGGCGGTATAGCCCGCGAGCGCCTTGGGTTTCTTACGAAGTCCTTGGGTCAGCAGATCCGGTGTGATTCCGGGGCCGACGGTATAGTCCGGATGGAAGAGAACCTTGGCATATGCGCCCTTTGCGCAGTGAATATGTCTTGGCTCGTGCTCTGGGACTGACGCCACTTTGCAGAGGTTCCAAAATGACTGAAACGTATGAAGCAATCAAAATCGCCTTTATCAAGGCGCGTTGGCACAAGGAGATCGTGGACCGCGCCCATGATGGTTTTGAGGCAGCTGCGGCGCAGATCATGCCAGGCGCGCTCGTCGAAACGTTTGATGTGCCGGGCGCTTTCGAAATGCCACTCTTGGCTAAGAAACTGGCGCAGACTGGCCGCTTTGATGCGGTTGTCGCGGCGGCGCTGGTGGTGGATGGTGGCATTTACCGCCACGATTTCGTGGCCGCCGCGGTGGTCAACGGGCTGATGACTGCGCAGATGGACACCGGAATCCCTGTGTTTTCGGTCTCGCTCACCCCGCACAATTTCCAGCCCGTCGATGCGCTGACTGGCTTTTTCCGCGAACATTTCATCAAGAAAGGTGAAGAGGCCGCCAATGCTGTGCGCCAGATACTGGATCTGAATGCGTCGATCGCCAGGCAGGTAGCGAGCAGGGTCGCCTGACCCGCTTTCAAAAGCATGCCAGCCCAATCGGTTGGCCTGCCCAGTCAGACGTCGCTTCGTGGCGTGCCCGACATTGGGAGCGCGTGGCCAAACTTCCGCGCCTTGGTGTCCAGATAGCGTGCGTTAAATGGGTTCGCGGCAATCACGAGCGGCTCGACGCGGGTCACCTCAATTCCGTTTTGACGCAGGGCGGCAACCTTTTCGGGATTATTGGTTAACAGCCGCACCCGCGCCACGCCCAAAGCCCGCAGAATCTCGGCGGCTTCGACATATTCACGTGCATCCTCCGGCAGGCCAAGGGCGTGGTTGGCCTCTGCTGTATCCATACCACCATCTTGCAAGGCATAGGCCCGCATCTTGTTGGCCAGCCCTATCCCGCGACCTTCTTGCCCGCGCAGATAGATCAGGATCCCACCCGCCGACTCGGCCAACTTGCGCAAGCTTTCCTGTAGCTGTGGCCCACAATCACAGCGCAGAGAACCAAAAGCATCACCCGTGAGGCATTCCGAATGCACGCGCACCAGCGGCACACCCGTTGTGACGCCGGGTGACACAAGCGCAAGATGCTCAGTGCCGTCATTTCGGCTGCGAAAAGAATGCGCGCGGAACGGGTGTTCGGAATAGATGGTCGGCAGATCGGCCACCGCGATGAACTCGACCTCTGAACGCGCATTGCGCCGCGACCTTGGCGTCAGAGGGATGGTTTGCATAGTCGCTCCACATATTTCGCGATGACATCGGATTCCACATTGAGCAGGTCGCCCGGCTTGCGGTCTTGCAGGTTGGTATGCGTCCACGTGTGCGGGATGATCGTAAGGTATATCCGACACCCGCCCTCTGGCAGGTCGGTCACAGTATTCAGAGTAAGGCTGATCCCATCAAGGGCGATCGAGCCCTTTTCCACGCAATAGCGCGCAAGGCTTTGTGGCAACGTAAGCTCGATCCGATATGCGCCCGCATCGGGCGTGACCGCGTCAAGATGTGCCAGTCCATCCACATGCCCCTGCACAAGATGACCCGAAAGCCGCGTTGCCATCGCCACCGCCCGCTCAAGATTGACTGCTGCTCCGGCCCGCAAAGTGCCAAGGTTGGTCCGCTCCAACGTTTCGGGGCTGACGTAGAACTGCGCAAGGCCTGACGCGCTAAAGCCCGCCACGGTAAGGCAGGTGCCGTTCACCGCGACGCTTTCGCCCAGGTCAAGGTCGCCAAAGCCGGTTTCGAGATCAAGCGTCAGGTTGCCGTCAGCTAGAACAGCGGATCGGACTCGACCGAGTTTTTCGATGATTCCAGAAAACATCCAGTATCCCTCTATCTGGCTTGGTGGTTTCGGTTGGTGCAGGTGATGCGGTCGCTTTGTCCGGCTGCGCCTGCCTCGATCAACACCCATTCGTCCCAAAGCCCGTCTTGGCGGACCGTGCTTAGAAGCGTAGGGCCGGCCTCGACCAGAACTTCGTTGCATCCGGCATCGCCCAACGCGTGCAGCGCCGTTACAAGGTCGGATTCGATCCTGGTTCGAAAACCACGCCGTTGCGCCTCTGACAGATAAGCGGCATCGACCCTGCCCCTGCGGTCAAGAATGCACAAGATGCGCGATTTTCCCGGTATGTCAGGCAGATGGCGCACGGTGAATTCCGGGCGGTCTGCCAGAATTGTGCCAGAGCCGGTCAAGATGGCGTCGGCGCGGCGACGCAAGCGATGCGCAAGTCTTAACGCGTCCGGTCCGGTGAAGGTCTTTTGCCCGGCGTTCGGGATCATGCTGCCGGAGATATTCACCGCTTGCTTGACAGTCACGAACGGCCGCCCCAATCGCACCCGCGTCGCAAATGGCGCCAATAGCCGCGTCGCATCGGTCAGCAACCGGTCACGTTCTGCGTGGCGCAGTTCCGCAAGCGACCGCACCGTCAGACCCGCCCGGCGCAACCGTTCGGCCCCACCTGCGGCGTTTGAATTGGGGTCAAGAAGTCCATACCAAACCTCGCGCGCCGGGGTGGCCAGGATGGCGTCACTACAGGGGCCGGTATGGCCGTGATGGTCGCACGGCTCCAGCGTGACCACCACCGTGGCGATCCTGCCAGCAACGCCGGCCGCTTGCGCCATTGCTATCGCCCGCGCTTCAGCATGAGCTTGGCCAGCACCGAGATGTGCGGCGGCTGCCAAAGTTTCACCCCCAGCATCCAATAGCACGCAGCCGACACAGGGATTCGGCGCCGTAGCCCCTTCATGCGCCGCCGCAAGATCGATCGCATTGCGAAACGCCGCCGCCAAACTGGCCGCTCGCTTGCCTTGTGCTGTGTCCATTTGCGTCATGCGCCAACCCCAATCACCCAACCGTGTCAGGGGCGCACAAACCAAAAGGCCTGCCCCAAGCAGGGGCAGTGCATCAAGGCCTGTTCTCTTCCATCCGGACTATACCGTCGGCCCCGGAATCGCACCGGTGTCTGCTGACCCATGCGTTCGTTAAGAAACGCAAGGCGCTCGCGGGCTAGACCCTAAGGTCATTACCGCCGGTGGGGAATTTCACCCCGCCCTGAGAACTGTGGCAAAGCATAGGGCTTTGACGTGCGAAGGCAAGGGTATCTGACCAAGAGCGCGTTGCGTTGGGTCAGATGAACTTGATTGAACGCAACTCGCTCTTGGTCCATGACGCCGACTGGTTGCGACACCCGCGCCGATCAGAGGATCGAAGCCTGCATCTCATAGAAATCCAACAGGAAAACCCAGATGCCCCTTGACCGGGCGCTCTACTGCAAGCGGCATGAAATCGAAAACAAGTTCGGCAAGCGCAAGGATTGGCGGCGCATCCACACCCGCTACGACCGCTGGGACACTCTCTCATGTCGCTCATCGCCATAGCGGCCATGCTCATCTTCTGGATAAGGTCAGTGAGTCCTGAGCCTGGCAGGCGGCTGAAAAAGGATCTTGCGCCTGCCCACTGGCGCAAACCGTTCTGGTTGCGACCCAGAACAGCCAGAAAACTCGCGTCTTTTGTGCCGTCCCGGGAAGGGTGTTCCGTTTCGTGGACTCCGGTCGACCCGCTTCAACGTTTCTTCAGCAGCGTGCCAAAAATGCCGAATCGTATCGCCGGGCTGGAGGGTCGGCAACAGTTCGACCACCTCGGGCCCCAAAGCCGGGTCTGCGTTGCGCGCTGCGATGATCTGCGCTGCCCGCAGCGCGATCTCCAACCGGCAGGCATCCAATGTCGCCAGCCGCACCGGCAGCCCGTCCAGCAATTCCAACCCGTTGAACCCGGCAAGGCCCAGATTGATGGGCACATCACGCCCTTTGTCGTGACACTAAAGCAGCCCCCCGGCCCTGATCATGTCACGAGAGTAATGCAGAAACTCCACCGCGCTGCTGCGCGCCAACACGGCAGCCCTCATCTCGCGCCCTTTCAGCAGGGCTGAACCGCACAAATAGCAGTCGCGGTCCGCCAGCGCCATTCCGGCACGGTGCAGCGCATCTTCGAACCCCTCCAGTCGTCTGCGCGCGCGAAAATCTCCGTCCATCTGCGTTCCCAGAAAAGCAATGTTGCGATAGCCAGATGCCACGATCGCGCTTGGGACGCAGGTGATTGCACAGGCTGCTAGATCAGGGGCACCTTGGCTCAAGGGATAGAGCGGCGTCCTCCCAAGTGGCGGCTTTTGTGCTTGTGATCCATGACCGTGCATTTGCTCAGAATGGTTGACCGCTTTCGCAAACCGTTTTACGAACCGTTTGTGGAAACGACCCCGTAGCTCAGCTGGATAGAGCGACGGTTTCCTAAACCGTAGGCCGCGTGTTCGAATCACGCCGGGGTCGCCACTTACCCTAGCCAAAGCGTTCTGCCGATCCGGCTGCGGCCGGATTTTTCCGTTGTTTTCGGGGGTTATGCCGGTTGGGCTGTTAACCGGCACATTCTGTTGATTTTCACCCAGAACTGAGCCGGGTAGGCGCGTAATTTTCATTGAGAACTGAGCCATGTGAACCTTCCCCCGAAGCTGTGAGCGGTGGGGGCAACGGAGTGATCCATATGGGACTTTTGAACATCATCCGACGGATGCATCTGCGGCAGAAGCTGTCGATCCGCGAGATCGCGCGGCTGACGGGAGTGTCGCGGAATACTGTGACCAAACATCTGGCTTCGAACA